>CANJJY010000465.1 GCA_947474445.1 Oligoflexaceae bacterium | reverse complement strand
GGCTCGAATTGGGGCCAGGTTTGGTTCATATGCTACTTGAAACGGCTCTGCAGAGCAATTTCTCTGGAAGGGAACTACGGAGAGGCTTTCAGCGTTGGGTCGTTGATGGCATCACGGATCGCTTGCTCGACGTGGGGGACGCTGTGCAAGGAGTATGGGTCCTCGATTGGAATGCCGCTCTTGGTCTGAGTTGGAATCAAGACGATTCAAAGACCCGGTATTTGCCGCCTGCACGATGATCAAAAAATTAAGAGAATGGTCTTGACTAGGAAAGCGAAGCTAAGATAGAGATAGGACCCATCGAGAGATGCCAGATCTCAGCATACTGGGGCGTCGTCAAGTGGTAAGACTCTGGATTTTGATTCCAGCATTCGTAGGTTCGAATCCTACCGCCCCAGCCACGTACCTTTACAGCAAGCTTTTTTTCGTCGTCATTTAGCTCCCTCTTTCCTCTCGAAAAATCAGTAAACAGTAGCCGAATCACAGAAGTGACACTCCTCCGAGTTGCAATACTGCGTTTAGGCAATGGTTATCTTCTGAGAAATATCTTGCCACTCCCAAGAGAATGTGAGTTTATGCGGCCCAAGGTGGAGTCTTCGCAGCAAAAAAGGAATTTTTCTTCATGGAAAATGATCTGATCGTCTTCTCCGGTAACGCCAATAGGGACTTGGCGGTTAAAATCTGTGATCATCTCGATATGCATCTGGGCGAAGCCAGAGTCGACCGCTTTGCCGATGGTGAAACCCGTGTCGAAATTCAAGACAACGTTCGCGGCAGGGATATTTTTATTATCCAGCCCACCTGTGCTCCGGCCAACGAGCACATTATTGAATCCTTGATCATGATCGATGCCTGCCGCCGTGCGTCAGCTAAACGTATCACGATGGTCTGTCCTTATTTCGGTTACGCTCGACAAGAGCGGAAAAGTGCACCCCGTACTCCTATTACGGCAAAGCTAATCGCCGATTTATATACAGCTTCCGGCATCGACCGCATGCTGGTGATGGAACTCCATACTTCTGCAATCCAAGGATTTTTCAATATTCCGGTCGATCACTTGTTTGCCAAGCCTATCTTTGGCCCTTACTTTCAAGGACGCGAAGACTTTTTAGTCGTATCACCCGATGCAGGCGGAACCGAACGAGCTCGGGCGATGGCTAAATACTACGAATGCGGACTTGCTATTGTCGACAAACGACGTGATCGACCCAATGAAAGCGACGTCATGAACGTCATTGGTGACGTCCGCGACAAGAACTGCCTGCTCATTGACGACATTTGCGATACCGCCGGGTCACTATGCAAAGCGGCTGAGGCTTTGATGGAAAAGGGGGCGCAGTCTGTTTGTGCCGCTATTACTCACGGCGTACTCAGCGGCCCTGCGATCGATCGCATCAATAATTCGGCACTGAAAGAGCTCGTTATTACCGATACGATCCCTCTCAGCAAAGCGGGCCGGGAATGTGCCAAAATAACGCAACTGAGCGTGGCGGAACTTCTTTCAAAAGCCATCAGGCGGATTCATACCGCCGGTTCGATCAGTAGTCTGTTCGTTTGATTGAAGAAAATGCCCTGTGGACGCCGACTTCTCACGGGAGTCGATCGTCCTGACAAGGGGCTTGCCAGAGTACACAGTTCCCTATATAACCCTATGCTCAAGCTTGGACTGCGTGCCCTTTCCGGCCGCTTACGGCCCTTTTAAATCGTCACCTCAATGGATACGAACAGTAGGAAGGGGCAGACGAAAAGGAGATGAACCGATGTCTGAAGAACTAATAACGATTGAAGCCATTCCCCGCCAAACGCGCGGCAAAGAGCAGGCACGGAAGCTCCGTCGTAGCGGTCGCATCCCTGGTGTCCTTTTGGACAAGGGACAGAGCTATGCTTTGGAATTTGATCCCAAATGGCTGCACAAGGCAATGAAGTCCAACAAGCAATTCAATCTGCAATTCAATGGCCAGACGAAGGTTGTCAAAATCCAAGAGTTGCAACTGGATCACGTGAAGCGCGTGCCTTTGCATGTGGATCTCGTGTACGCCTAAGAACATTGCAGGATAGGTACTGCCGTTGAAGCTCGTCGTCGGTCTAGGCAATCCGGGGCAAAAGTACGAAAAAACCCGCCATAATGCGGGGTTCCTTGTTGTGGACCAGATTCTAGCTCGTGCAGGCGGCGCCTGGCAGGGCCGAAAGTTTGAGGCAGAATGGGCTCGCTGTTCACTCCTAGGAGAGGATAGTTTGTTTATAAAACCTCAAACTTATATGAATTTGAGCGGTCGTTCTGTAGCTGCTGCTTTGCGTTTCTTCAAAGCTCAGGTTCAGGACGTCGTTGTGCTTCATGACGATATTGATGTCCCCTTCGGCAAAGTAAAGGCTCGGATGGGGGGGGGTCATGGAGGTCACAACGGAATTCGAAGTTTGCTGGTCGAACTTGGGTCTGACGCTTTTGGTCGGATCAAACTCGGAGTAGGCCGCCCCCTGGAAGGCGGGCCTGGAGTCGTTGACTGGGTGCTGACGGACTTTTCAAAAGTCGAGAGTGAGCACATAACCGGTTTGATGGTTGACGAAAGTCTCCAGCGCATCGAAGGCATGTTCAAACAGAGATGAGGCCAGAGCTTCGTCCAAATTTTGAAATAAAAAAGGGCTCTTAGGCCATTTTTTAATTAGTTAGGGCTTCCTTGCTGATCCCTCGTAGGGTCGGCTGCTCAATCCAAAAGGGAGGATTTATCTTGTTAAGGGAATACGAATTTACACTTGTCGCTAAAGCAGACATGCCGGAACCTGATAAGCAAAAGCTTTTCAACGGCTATGAAGAAATCTTGAAACGCGGCGGTGGCGAGCTGATCAAGCGCGACGATTGGGGCTCCAAGCGTCTGGCTTTCCCCATTCGCAAAAACTTCCGCGGTCATTATGTATTCTATGATTGCGCGAGCACCCCTGACAATATCGCAGAGTGTGAACGTCTCTTGCGAATCGACGATAACGTCTTGCGTTTTCTCGTCGTGAAACTT
>CANJJY010000464.1 GCA_947474445.1 Oligoflexaceae bacterium | reverse complement strand
GTTAGATTCCATGAGATGCAACTTTGTAAAAAGAGCCAGAGGCCGCTTCAATGCTTCGCGCACCTATGACTCACCCAACTTGGGACTTCGCCCCGCCTCTTTCCAACAGAAGCCACTGCATGTCACCGAGGCGAACCGCACGGCCGGTTATAACCCAGTGAGAGCGGCTTCTACAACGCCTGCTTACCGTCTTTCTTTGAGATATCGAGCACCCCCCAAAGCTTTGCGATGCGTCCTTTCTCAGGCCCCGAAGAAACAGAAGGCGCCGGGGTCTAACCGCGGCGCCTTCGTCAGCTTGCCAAAGGAGCCGCTGGTGCGCCTGCCCCTTTCCTTTCTCTTTTGTACTCTGTGCCCGCGAACTGCAAAGGTGCGACAGGCTTCGACTTCGCTGATTTCCATCCACGATTGAAATCCCAAGTCAGGGTAATAGCTCAGGGAGCTTCGACTTCCACATTGATGGCGAAATTTGTGATGCCATTCTTACGAACAGCGTCGATCAGCTTGACAACGTCGCCATGAGGGGTCTTGACGTCGGCGGATATCAAGGCCTGAATATCTGGCTTCGCTTTCTTTCGCTCAGCGATGACGCCGCCGAGTTCTTCGAAGGTAATAGGCTTGCCGTCAAGGTAGAGCTTGGATTCTGCATCGAGGCTGAAACCTAGATTATTGCTGACCGTGTCGGCTCCCGTCGCCGCTTTCGGAAGTTCGAGGGCGATGGATTGATTGGTGATGTAGGTCGCCGTCACCATAAAAATGATGAGCAGAACCAGCATCACGTCGACCAGAGGGGTGACGTTGATCTCGTTGATGCCTTCGTCGTCATTCATGGAAGAACCGCCAGCCATGGGCTGTCCCCTTATTTCGAAAAGTGGGCGATAATAAGATTTTTGATCGCCTCTGAATTGGAAATCTTGCGTTTGACGATGCGCTGGTAAAGGTTGAACGCAATGACCGCGGGTATAGCCACGATCAGTCCGACCGCTGTCGCAATCAACGCTTCCGAAATACCCGACATGACCACGGATGGACCACCAGCCGGATTGGTTGAAAGGCTATGGAAAGCTTGGATGATACCGATGACGGTGCCGAACAATCCAATAAAGGGGGCGTTGCTGCCGAGAGTACCAAGAATCACGAGTCCGTGATCCAGCTTTTGCCTCTCGCCAAACAGAAATCCTGTCATACTTTGTTCCATCGCATCTACGCCGCGCTCCTTATACTCCAGTCCTCGAAGGATCGTCTGTGACTCGATCGCGGGAGTGCGCTGACACAGTTCTTTGATTCCCTTCAGATCTTCGTCGATCAATTTCTGCGTCACCTCTTGCGAGAAAGTCCCGAAATTGAGCCTGATACGCGCATAAAAAATGGCTCTTTCGACGATGACACCGAGCGAAATCACGCTGAGTGCCAAGAGCAGCCAGAGAACCCACTCGCTGCCGAGCAGGGTTACGGCCAAGAGTTTTTCAACGAGATTAACGCCCATACGATCTCAACTCCTTAGTTCTGAGCCATGCGACTCACATTTCACCGTTTCCATGATATGGCACAAGATCTTGAATTGTGTCGACTATTCTTTCTCGAATGAAGCCGCTGAAGACCTGAAAGAGACATACTATCAAGCTTCCGACTCGCCGCGGAGCATTCGCACCATAAAATCTTCGTAAAGAGCTAAACTCACCAAACTCTCACCCATCAAAGTCGATGATACCTTTAACATCCCGGGTGAGTTCTCCGCCTGGTAAAGCATGACATGATCCCAGGCCAGCCGATCGCGAATGAATTGCGATTGGCTGGCTATTTTTTCGGCGCGCGAAATAACCCAACCTTTGGGTGACTCTTCAACCAACCACCCCCTCTCACTCCAGGGCTGCAAATAAAAGTAGGGCCTCGATCCGGCCAAAGTGCCTGACTCCCAGAGGAAGGGACTGGTCTGCCCGGGTTCCCGCTTCGGCTTCTGCGTGAGTTCGTAAACGCTGCTGCGGAAATGCTGGAAGGATGGCTTAACATCCTTGGGGTCAGGGACGGGAACCCACTCGATCTTTTCCCTTGGCCGTCCGCGAGGCAGGACGAGCGATCGCTTGCTTTCAGTCTTTACTGGGGCTTGGCTGAGCTGTGTCGCCCCCTCTCTTAAAGGCTCGCCATCCCGCACACGGCGACTACGCCACCCTAAAAGGGGTCTAAAGCTCTGGAAAATTTCTTGAAATTTACTCACATCGTCCCTTGACAAGAATCGTGCAGGCCCGTATTTACAAACCTCGCTTCGAGGAATGCTCGGATCGAAAGTCTCAAGCGGGTGTAGCTCAGTTGGCTAGAGCGGCGCGTTGCCATCGCGCAGGTCGAGGGTTCGAGTCCCTTCACCCGCTCCACTTCAGATAAATTTCCTGTCCAAGCGGGTGTAGCTCAGTTGGCTAGAGCGGCGCGTTGCCATCGCGCAGGTCGAGGGTTCGAGTCCCTTCACCCGCTCCATTCTTCTTCAGTATAAGCTTCTTCACTCTTCCCTGTATTCGGTATTTTCTGCCCAAACGCAGGTCGCCACCAGCTTCCTGAGAGGCTTAAGTATATTGCTTATTGCCCCCTCGCAACTTTTCAGGCACATCCCCTACCTCTGCCTGTACCGGCAAACATTGCCTAGCTTTTGGGGCGCCATTGACCAAACTCGATCAAAACTGGGCTTTTTATGGAACCCTCCGCGATAGCGATATACTGCGCCTCGTCGCTGGTGAGGATTTATCCGATTTTTCTGCAGGTGAGGGTTCGATCCTTGGCTACGCCCCTTACTATGTTCAGGGCGAAGTTTTTCCCGGCCTCAAGCCTTTGGCAGGCGGTGTCTTGGCTGTGAGTCTATTCCAAAATCTACCGCGGTCCGTCGTGACTCGACTCGCGCTCTATGAAGGCGATGACTATTTGCCGCTCATTTGGACTATAGACGCCATGGCCTATTCTGTTTTTGCGAGACGCGACATAAGCCTCTTAAGTGAGCGACCTTGGGATCTCGCCACTTTTCAGCAGGTT
>CANJJY010000463.1 GCA_947474445.1 Oligoflexaceae bacterium | reverse complement strand
TTTTGCTTGCATCAGAACTGCAGCAGTTATCAATGAGTCGATGCTGAATAACAATTCATAAGAATCGCCACTCTCGGTGCAAAATTTTTCAGTTGAAAAGCCCGAGACCCCGGCGGCGCGGAGGGTAATTTTAATTTGTACACCCGCAGACATTACAGGTGGGGTTAAAGAATATTTAACAGGGATGCTTTAAATAGATGCTGACAAGCTCATCCGCATGGGTTAGTTAAGGCCTGTCGAAGAATTTGTTATACAAAACCATGGAGATTGAACATGTTGAATGCATCTAAGCTCGTGAAATGTGCGACTGTTGTAGCCCTTGGCCTCTCAAGTCTGCAAGCAATGGCTGAAACTTTCACTTTCAAAGTGACAGCAGCTGGCGGCAAGTATTCGTTCAACGGCCAAGTCACTCCAGTTGTCAAAGCTTCTGTTGGCGACACCTTGGTTTTTGACGTGAGCGATATCTCGGGCCATCCTTTCTACATCACTGAAAAAGCCGACAGCCGTAAGCCAGTTCAAGGCGCAGTCAGCAGCGCTGCTTCCAGCACCTTGACTCTCAATGTCTCGGCTACCACTCCTAAGAACCTTTTCTACTCGTGCACTCGCCATGCGAACATGGGCGGCAAAGGCGGCATCCAAGTCGTCGATTGATTTTTGATGGCGAGGAGCCTTTTGGCTCCTCGGTCTACTCGCTTTGGCCAAGAGAGAAATAAAACTCAAGGCTCCTGCATCAGAACAGTCCCAAGAAAAATACAATCCCAACCCATCGATTGCTCCCAAGCTTTTTCCACCGTATCGCGTTCCCAGTTCCATTGCGTGCTCAATTCGGGTGCCTCCAGAGGACACTTTGAAAGCAGGCCTTCGATCAGAGTGGGGCTGACCCCATCCGCAAGATATTGAAAAAAGATATTATCTGGCTGTCGGTCCCGGACGAGGCTTTTCAGCTCCGTTTCAAAAGGCAGATTCAAAGCCAAATTTTCATAAAGAAAAGCACTCACACCCGCGAGGTGCAGGGCGAAGCCTGGCGCTACCGTCTTCGCTTCGCTGACAAATCCACTTTCACCGATAGAAAGCCATCTGCTCATTTCGGTATGCAGCGGCAATTCCAGCTTTTGCCACACCCGCCCCATCATCGCCCAGAGTCCAGGGGTGATGGTGCAACGGCCGTCGCTATCATCGAGGCACAGCCGATAGCTTTTGAGTTTACATTTTGCACGCGAGCCCACCTCGCAGACCCAATTTTGATCGATCCACTTCAGCCATAGTTTGGCAGCGACCGTGTCTTCGCTTTCCTCTAGATAGAGCAAAACGCCGAGGGCCATGTCTCTTGAGAATGAATTCGACTTGTCGACACCGACGCGTCGCGGGGAACGCCAGAACTGGCCCGAGGCTCCCTGCGAGGACTTCACAGAGGCGCAGCTGCCTTCGCGATGGGCGGCGCAGAGAAGACCGTTAAACAGAGCCATATCCCCATCATCGCAGTCGGCTTTCGAGGGCTGTCCTTCGCAGAGCGGAGCCCAGCTTGACCATTTCGCTAGGGCATAGCTGAGGCGCATTTCAGGACTCGCTCCCGGACCGGGAGCGTTTGCCTCACCGGAAGGGCCTTCCCCGCTCGGCGTCGCATCCTCGCCGTTTAGCGTCCGATCCGCGGCAGGTGCCGACGGGCCAGCATCGCGACCACAGGCAGCCAGACTGAGAAGCAGGCCGAGTCCAAACGCACGAAACATAGGCTTTGCCATAGTTTTCGCCTCCATCAGAGGAGTCTTCGGCCTCTCTCTCTCGTGATTCAATCGTCTTTCGAAGGGGAGCGGCGGACGCCTCTAAGGGCCCGTCCTTCATCGTGAGTTTCTCGGCTTTTTAAAATGAGTCGCCCGGTAATTTTTGGGGGTCGCGGTGAGACGCTCAATCACCCATCTATTTCGCGCGTACAAAATGGGTATGTACTCTTTTGTTCTTCCTCACGGCCCTCCCACTAGGATAAATCGGGAAGGCGCCCAAGCTTCATGCTATCATTTGAAGACCATCAAAGATCGATTTAAATATGCGTTCAGAAGGGAACTTTGCCCATGCGGAAGGCTAGTTTAATCCTGGCTTCGCTCATCTTTGCCTCTCCCCATCTGGGAGCGGCGCCAAAGCACGACACCTATATTTTTGTGGGAATGAGCCAGCCAAGCATCGATCTGCTCGTCAGTGATGAAGGAACGGAAGGAAAACCCGATGCCGGTCATTCCATTTCTTATGAACCCGAGCTCCCTAACATCGCCATCTTAGGCTTTTCCTATGCCGGCTACACCTTGAGCATGTCGCAGGACCTTGGGAGTTCAGACAGCAATGCGCTCGACTATACGGATTATAGTCTGGCCGCTTATTTTCCTTGGATAGGCGTCGATGCGACTTATTCTGAATTTATCCGCTTTCGCATCAACGAAAATTCTGGTTTTGACCAGAGCCTTAAGGTTGACGAATATGACAAGCGCGATCTTGCCATGACTCTTTACACAGCAAATCTCTATGTCTTTCCCTTGCGCTATAACTTTGATTTCGGGGCGGCGTTTGATCCAAGCAAAGACAAGACCAACGGCATCGGGCTCGGTCTGGTCGGCTCCTGGAACCGCACGGGCCTCGATTCTCGATTCGGCCTCATCCCCGAGCCCTGGAAACTGGCCTTCGGTTCGGATGGAGCTTTTGTCCGGGGCGAGCTGACCGGCACCAGTGTCCAGGCGGCTTTGAGCGGGACGATCAAACTATCGATGGTGTACCTCTCCGCTTTGTTTGGCTTTGGACCTGGCGAGCATCAGTTCACCTACGAAACGGACACCAGCAAACGTTCGGGCCGCGGCTCGCAGACGATCATCAGGCAAAAGCTGATGGCTGGCCTCACCGGGGATCGCTTGTTTTTAGCCGCCACCCTTAGCAATGAGTCTCCCGATTACGCCCTGAAATATATGACGCTGGAATCCAGTCGACTTGAAGTCGGAGCTGTAGCGGGAGTGAAGTTCTAAAAGAATACTCCTCCAAACT
>CANJJY010000462.1 GCA_947474445.1 Oligoflexaceae bacterium | reverse complement strand
ATTGTGATCAGTCCAATGAGTCGTTATCTTCATCTTTGCCAAGAGTGCCGTCGCCATCAGCATCCTCGCCGAATTTTGCCGATTTTTTGATGTTTTCTTTGACGATCTCCTGAAGCTTTTTGCCGGTTTCGCCGCCGGCATCTGCAAGCACGGCACTTGTTCCATTTAAACTGGAGAAATCATACTCTCTTCCAGTAAAATCAAACCATTTATCCATGCGGAACGCGATAATTACTTTTAGCTCGCTGCCATCTTTAACTTCGACACCTGGTGACGAAGCATCAGGATTCATCAACGAAACTTCTTCACTGACGTCGACCTTCAGAGTGATATTGACTGAGCTACCGTTATTAGGGCTGTAGGTCCCCGTTAGGTAGATACTGTTGTTAACCAAGGGATCAGTCTTCGCAACGTCTGAAATTTCCTCGGACTCAAGCTTGTGAAGCTGTAATTGGATATCTTTATAGAATCCGGAGGAAAGCTGAATAGAATTTAGTGCAGGTGTCACAGTGTTCGTGAGTAGGTCCACTGCATAAGGTCCAGCAAAGGTTTCCTCCTCTCCAATCTCACCCCCAACTTGTTTGAATTTGATACCTTTCAGAGCGACCTTCGCTTGACTTATGACCATTGATCCTATTTGAACTCCACTCTTGCTGATGATAGGTATGCTACTTGCCAAAAGCTGGGTGCTTGCTTCGCTTCCGGTTATTGCGAGACTGACCGTTCCAAGATTTTTCGGGTCATCCTTGGGTGGATTCCCGGTCCAAGATCCACAACCAGGTTGAGTCGATATATAGATCCAAAAAAAGAGGAAGGGGAGTCTGGCTTTTATGATTTTCGAGGGTAGCAAGAAATTAAACATGATTACCTCAAAATTATATTTACGACTACTTTGTTAATGCGAATAGTTGAACGTTGATTTGGTAGACTTGATCACGCTTTTCAGAATCGTTCTCTATTTTCATGGCCTGCTTGCATGCTTCATGAAGAACCTGCTTAACATTCTGTGCCGCTTCGTCGGAGATACATAAAGTTAGAACATTTAGGTCACGACGCAAGGCTGAGACTGCTGATATGCTCTCGCGAGCGATTTCACATGCCTTTTGATGGTAGCGAATTGCCGCCAATCCCTGAACTTTCCGTTCCGGCATTACTTGGTTTCCTGTTTGAATGAAACGTTTTCGATCATTATCATAGCGAATCAGGCTAAGCTGCTGAAGGAGTTCTAGGCTCTTCTCTATTTTGCGAGGAGTTAGTCTAAGAAAGAGCCTTTCGTTGATCCATTCGGGGCTTGCATCGAAGTTGTCCAAACCCGCCATCTCCCTTATCACCGGATGATACCACTCACCAAAGTATTCGAGGACACGTTCCTGTTCTTCGGTGTCGAGGGTTTGGGTCTTTAAGGTTACCAGCTCTTTCATACAAGACTCGCGGAGCTGGTGGTCTCTGGAATTGTTGTGCTTGACCAAAAGTAGAAAGTGCTTCTTTTCTTCGAAGGATAGCCTCAGGGTGGCGCAAATCTTTTCTGCTGAACTCATGCTGAGGTCACGACGACGAGTAAGTACCTGCCAAAAGCTGTTGGACTCCGACAGACCTAAATGGGCTGAAAACTTTGCGAAAGAGTAGGATTTTCTGGTGGTTTTCAATTTCTCATAAAATTTTGAAAAATAATCCCGATAGTCGAGAAATTGCATGATATCCAGCTCGGATCTAACTTTGAAAAATCGCTCTTTAAACGCACTTTCAGCCTCAGAAGAAGAGCGCTTACGCGCTCTTTTCGCTTGATCAGATCCGGTTCTAATTTGTTGCTTCGTGTTCACAAGCTAATCTTCCTTTCGCTTTCCGGATCTGTGCTGGCCAAACCTTTTACGATGGCATGTTATTGCCTTAACTTACTCTTTGTCTACCCCTTCCTGTTTATCTTCAATGCCTGCCCCGTCTTTGTCGTCATCTTCACTGTCACCATCACTTTCGGCATCTTCAAGTTTACCATCACCGTCTTCGTCCTCGCCATATTTAGCGGATGATTTCATTTTTGCTTTGATCATGGCAAATATCGAGGCGTTGGTTGCATCGTCGATGACTATAGTGCCGTCACTATTCAATGCTGCGCTAGAAAAGTTAATGCCGTTGAACCAATTGCTTAGTTGAAATGATATGACAAGCGCGTTAACGATGTCTGGCTTTACACTAGTTCCTTGGTTTCCCTTGAGTTTGAATTCTTCGGAAAGTTTCATTGAAAAAGTAAAAGGTACAGCTACACTATTCAATGTTATCGAACCGGCTATATAGACGGAGTTGTTTAATAAAGGGTCTGAAGAATCGAGGACTCGATTTGGCTTAAGTTCGAATTCAATCCTTTTGTAGGTACCATCCAGAAGGGAGACGGTGGGAACTTCCGGAGATACTGCGTTGGCGATAAGATCATAGACATATGATCCTTTCCATTTCAGATCGGCGTCCTTTTCCGCGGCTATGGATTCTAGTTCATCTTCAGCAGATTTTTTCGCAGCAGCGATACTTGCCTCGATGACAGCTTTTTCGCTTTTAGCGGCGGATTCAAGGGTCCTTTTCTCAGATTCTTTAGCTGCCGAATCTAATAGTTCTTCGTACTTTTTTTCGATAGATTTCTTGGATTCTTCCCAGGTCTCTTCCTGCTTCTTGAGCTGCTCCTCTTTTTCTTCTTTCAAAGCAGCTATTTCCTTCTTTTGCTCAATTTCAGACTCTTCCAGTTCCACCGTGGGCTTGATCTTGATCTTGCCAATATTTATCCGAGCGTCACTCAGAATAACTCCGCTGCCGAGATCCATGCCAGCCGCTAATTTCAGGGCTGTCGCTGTCGAGCCTGCGGCGAAAGTCAACTGGATGTCTGCGTTCTTGCCTTGACTATCAGCAGGTTTTGAACCTGAGAGAATCTCTTTTGTCTCCTCAACCTTTGGGCCGCAAGCCACACTGAGTGTAGAGATAAGAAGTGAACTGCAAAAATGCATAGAAACCTTTTTAAACGTAAGCATGTGACGATCCTT
>CANJJY010000461.1 GCA_947474445.1 Oligoflexaceae bacterium | reverse complement strand
GGCCATTCATCGATAGAGTCCACGACGATGAGGTTCTTCATCCTAATTCTCTTTCTTTTGTATCAATAGAAGATTGGCGTCGTAAGTCATCACGCCCAAGAGAATGGCGCAAATGAGCCGAGCCACGCTCACCGTGTAGGTATTGTGATCGGATAGCATATTTGGAAAATAAGGGTCAGTGATCTGGACGGTGCGGGCCTCGGCATCGAGGCCGGTCAGCACCACGAAATGCCCGCTCGGGAAACCTTTGATGTCGTTGTTTTCAGACGTAGTCGGATGCTCGCGCATGCTTTTATAGAGGTAAGTCGCACTGAGACCTGCGATCACAGGCCTCCCTTCGCGCAAGCATGCGGCGATAAGATCGATGGTAAGGTCTTCAAAGCGGAGAATGCCACCGTTTTCTAAAAACTCCATATAGCCATCGCTCGCTGTTCTCAGCTTGCGATGTTTTTTGGCTTGGCGTTGAAGCTTTAGTTTCTCAAACAACTCATCGCGAGGCAATCCGAACCAGGTGGGATCGAAGATATTCACGTTAAAAGACCAGATCTCGGCCTGGTACCCGCGCTTAAGGGCATGGCTTCCCAGACGAGAGGCATACGTCCCCCCGGATTCGAGCATGGGAACTTCGCGGATCACCTCGGAAAGCGCCATCGCATCATTGTGGAACTCATAGATCGAATGCAGGCAGGTCGGACCACAGGTCACGTCATCAGGCTGCTTGTTGATTGGTAGTTTAACCTTGATCTTTTTTTTTTCGCTGCCCATCGCCCATTCCTCATCGTGAGAGCTTCAGAGCTCGCGCGGGTTCGAACTATGCCGAACGTGGCCCGCGTCCTCCATTTCTTGGAGATACTTGGTCCTCGTCGGAAGGTCAACCAAGCAAGTTGAGCCCTTAGGCCTTGATTGTGGCTATAAAGAACAGTTCTTTTGCAGCAAAAACTGCGGTTTGACCTCCACCTAAAAAGCCCCAGAGGCTTGCTCCTCTTAAGTTTAAGCCCTAAGAACCGATCCTAATGAGGAGCCAAATTCCGGGTCCAATTTTGCGGAAAACCATGAATTTCAAAACTGCCCTTCACTTCCTCTCCTTCGCTCTCGGGCTGAGTTCTCCCGCTTGGGCTCAGGTCGGGAACGCGCCTCAGACACCAGCCGGCGCTCCGCTGGGTGGATTGGGGAGTAGCGCAGCCGAGATGGAATCGCCGAGTTATCAACTCAAAGTCGGCTACGGCTTCGGGCTCATGGGCCTCGAGGTCAAAGGCTCAAGGACCCTGACGAAGGTTCCCGATCCGGCCGCCTATGGCGAGGAAGAGGCCGTTGAAGGAAGCTATGCCGGGGGAGGCATCCGGCAGCTCAGGACCGTCGCTGCGATCGCGTTTCCGCGCGAACACAGGACCTATACTTTAGGACTGGGACTGGACAACCTCGAAGCCGGATCTGCGGCTCAACCCATGCTCAGGAGCGGTGGAACGCAAGGTCAACTGCAGCTCACTTCCCTCGTTATCGAAGGGGGTGTGCAACGCCTTCTCGATCAGTGGGGTTTTATTCTTCTCGCCATCAGCTATGATCACGGCCTGTTCGGCAAACTTCAATCCCGTTATCTGAGTCCTGGCGCTCAAACTGGCAGCCCAGTCTTTGCGACGATCACCGATGAAGTGGCGAGCAGTGCGCGGCTGACCTTGGGCGCCAGCTATCAATTCAACTTAGCCCCCGGCTGTTCCATGGGTTTGGCGGTCAACGCCCTTTACGGTGTGATTCGATTCAAAGAGCGCAGTGAACCCGCCCATCTCTATGGATCGAGTTTGGGTCTCACTTTGCTCCTTAAAATCTGAAAGCTGATCGGAGAGTCTCGGCCACGAGAAGACTTACGCTAGAGTGAGGTAGCGATCGATTGATTCGGCCGCGCGTCGCCCTTCGGCAATGGCCCAGACCACGAGAGATTGGCCCCGGCGGACGTCGCCCGCCGCAAACACCCCTGGACGACTTGTCGCATAATTGAGTTCATCGGCCGCGATCGACCCGCGCGGACTCATGGCTAGACCTAATTCTTCGACGGGACCACTGGTCTCGGCGCCTTCGAATCCGACCGCAATCAGGGCCAGCTGACAAGGCCAGCGCTTCTCACTGTTCGGCACAACTTCAAATTTTCGGCGTCCCTCAGCGTCGGTATACCAAGCGAGCTCGCGCGTGATGAGCGCTTGGAGCTTATCTTCGGCATCTCCTTCGAACCGCACGGATTCGAGCGACCAATGCCGCGTACATCCTTCTTCATGAGACGACGATGTTCTCAGCATGTGGGTCCACATCGGCCACGGCGTCTCGAGGGGACGTTCATGAGCCCGCGGATATTTGTTGAGGGCAGGGGGCTGGGGCATGATTTCAAACTGGGTGATCGAAGCTGCTTTTTGCCGATTGGAAGTTCCGACGCAATCTGATCCCGTATCACCACCGCCGATGACGATCACATCTTTCGCGTGAGCGAGGATGGGAGTGGTATGTGGCATGGCATCGCCAAAGACGCGACGGGTGGATTGAGTAAGAAACTCTTCAGCAAAATGCACGCCCTTGAGGTCCCGCCCGGGAATCGTAACATCGCGTTTTTTACCCGCACCGCAGGCCAGCAGCACCGCATCAAAATCAGCTTCGAGCTGCTCCATCGTCACGTCTTTGCCGACGTTGACTCCGCAGCGGAATTCAATCCCTTCGTCTTCGAGCAGCTGGACGCGCCTCAGGACCTTTTCTTTGCCCAGCTTGAAATCAGGAATGCCATACATGAGAAGTCCGCCGGGGCGATCCGTGCGTTCAAAAACCGTGACGAGATGTCCCTTGCGATTGAGCTGCTGCGCGGCGGCGAGGCCAGCAGGACCGCTCCCGACGATGGCGACGCGACGACCGCTGCGCATCGTAGGTGCTTCGGCTTTAATCCAACCTTTGGAGAAACCCATATCGGCGAGACTCATCTCGATGGCTTCAATCGACACGGGATCTTCCCCGATGCCGAGGACACAGGCTGTTTCACAAGGGGCAGGGCAGAT
>CANJJY010000460.1 GCA_947474445.1 Oligoflexaceae bacterium | reverse complement strand
GTATTTTCGTTCGAAGTATCTATATTCATACGCTGACTTATTGGCTCCTAGCTTGCGGTCGATCAGCCTACTTTTTACATCGCAAGCTCTCTGACTGCAAGATCTTGTGGCTCCGACCGACCCCCCTGGGGCGGCACGAAGGGCAGCTCGCTTGAAATGACACGTGGCAGGTAAGTTTGGCGTCCTAATTCAATGTTATGTAGAATCGCTGCGACTGAAAAGTGGGCAAGGCTTGCCTGCCGCCCAGAGTCAGCTATCCAGGGTTGGACGTTGACAGGGTGGAACTGCTTGCGTTAAACCTTTCTCACCCAAAAACGCAATGGTTCTCGATCCATGACCGAGATCTTGCACCTCTTCCGCTTATCTTGAACTTGAGTTGAACATGGATACGAACGTTGATCAGTTGCCTTTGGATCCCATAGCGCCCGCTACGATCACCACGACCGCCTTGCAGGCCGACACGGCCAAGCGGCTTTCGACCCTCGCGCGCAGGGGTATTCATATCGATGACGCTGATCTCATCACTCGCTTGGATCAGTATTCGATTGAAGATGTGGTTGAATTGAAAATTTCGCGATTTTTTGACCAGATTGGGACATTTTACCCAGAAAATGTCTATGATCTTCTGATGTCAAAAGTCGAAAAGCCCTTGCTCGTTCAAATTTTAAGAAGAGTCGGAGGCAACCAGGTGCAAGCAGCCAAAATATTAGGAATTAATCGCAACACTTTGCGTAAAAAGATAAAGCAGTACGGTCTCTAGAATTCTGTCTTCGGCACCACTGGGAACAGGCTCTGCGACTTATTCATCGAGGTCGCTCACGGCACCTTCTTGGAAGAGATTTTGAAAAGATACGTAGTGTGGTTGATAAGCGAGCTTTATTGATTTGGTGGACCCATGCCGGTTCTTAGCAATCAGTAGCTCAGCGATACCAGCAAGTTCCGAGCTGGGGTTATAATACTCGTCACGATAGATAAAAAGTATCATATCCGCATCTTGTTCCATGGACCCTGATTCCCTCAGATCTGAGATCTTGGGTCTTTTATCTGGACGTGAATCTGGGCCTCGGTTGAGCTGGGCCAGCGCCATCACTGGCACGCGAAGCTCTTTAGCGAGATTTTTCAAACCCATGGAAATTTCGGATATTTCCCGCTCACGACTTTCTGATCGACCATCACCAGCCGTCATGAGCTGCAAATAATCGATGATGATCATATCAAGCCCAAATTCTTTATGATAGCGACGACAGCGCGACCTGAGTTCCATCAAGGAAATACCAGGTGTTTCGTCGATACCAAGACACTCTTTCTTTTCATAGATGCGCCGCGCACCCTCCATGAGCCTATCTTGCTCCTCATCACTCAAATCCCCCTTCCGAAGGCGTGATGAATCAACTCGAGATACTGCCGATAGAACCCTGGCCATGAGTTGTTCTTTGCTCATTTCAAGAGTAAAGACTGCGACTTTCTTTCCAGCAAAAGCCGCATTTGTAGCAAGGTTGAGAACAAAAGCAGTCTTTCCCATACCAGGACGTGCGGCAAGAATTATTAAATCACTGGGCTGCATACCGCCTGTAATCTGATCGAGGTCGTTGAAACCCGTGGGGACGCCGGTAATGCTGCCGTCTGACTCTAACTTCTTTTGAATCTCTTCGATCGTCGATTCAAGTACGACATCAGCCTGCAAAATTCCTTTGCGATCGTATTCTGACGAGATCTGTAGAAACTGCTTTTCAACGCTCTCGATGAAACCTTCGATGCGTCCTTCATAAGCCTCGGCTCGACTAATAACGTCTTGGCAGACACGAATCACACTACGCCGATAATAATGATTTCGAACAATACGGGCGTAGTGCTCCAAATTTTGAGCAACCGGACAATTTTCTGTCAACTCGATTAGGTAAGCTGGACCAAGCTCTTTTACTTTATTTTGCCGTAGTTTTTCCGCGACTGTCACAATATCCGCTGATTCGCCACCAGCCGAAACTTCAAGAATCGAGGCGTATATTTTTTGGTGAGAATCCAGGAAAAAATGCCGAGTTTCTAGAACCCCCTCGATAAGAGTGAGGCTATCAGCATCGCTTAGAATGGCTCCTAGGACAGCCTTTTCTGCGTCAATAGAATGCGGCAGCGCTTGTCCAGACGCCATAGGAAAGGTCTCGAGCTACTTTGATGTAATTCGAACGACGAGCCTCAACAAAGAGCTTAGCCCTCACGTTCACGATTCGTCTTAAGAAAGGAAATGTTCCAATCGTCACAGGAAGAGTTTGCCTCAATGCCCGGGCGTGAAGCAATCACTCTTCGCCTGACAAAATGGGCATCGAGATCAGACAGGATGCAAGCACAGTGGATTAAGGCACTAGGACCTCATCAGCATTCTAAAAACCCCAAGACCAATTGACTAGTTGCCACTCAATCTCGGAGTACAAAGTATGTCCTTAAAGTCCGGTCTCACAATCACACTTGTGAATCACACTCAGCCTGATCGCAAACTTCACTGAGGTGCTACGACCCAAACTTTGAATTTTGCCGTCACTTCAGGGTGAACTTTCACCTCTGCCGTGTATACGCCAATTTTCTTAATTTCTTCGGTGAGTTTGATTTCTTTGCGGCTGATCTTCAGACCCTCTTGAGCTAGCAGCTCTTCGAGTTCGGCCGTCGTCACAGATCCAAAGATTTTTTCATCCTCGCCGACTTGCTTGGTCACGGTAACCGAGATTTTCTCGATCAGTGCGGCTTGCTTTTTAGCTTCGCCAAGCATAAGGGCTTTTTTCTTTTCAAGCAGGCGCAATTGATGATTCAAAGCGGCCTGGTTTCCTTCGTTGGCAACTGCTGCCAATCCACGAGGGATCAAGAAATTGCGCGCATAACCGTTTTTAACTTTGACGATTTCGCCAATACGTCCCAAGTTATCAACGTTCTGATTCAGAATTAATTTCATTGATTATTTCTCCTCAGGCTGTCTCTGGGCAGCGGCTGCAGCCTTGGCAAGTTCTGCCTTGCGGACTTTAACGTCGACACTGTCTGCAAGTTTCACGACGAGAAAACGCAAGACGTTATC
>CANJJY010000459.1 GCA_947474445.1 Oligoflexaceae bacterium | reverse complement strand
CGATCCTGATGCTCATCGTCTTGGTTGCCGCTTTTTCCATCAGCGGGACGATGATGATGATGGTTTTTCACAAAAAGCAACAGATCAGTCTTCTGCGCGCCATAGGCATGACTCAGTCGGATATCAGCCGCCTCTACATGGCACAGGGTTTTACCATCGCAACCGTGGGTATTTTTCTCGGTCTTATCCTGGGAATCGCAACCTGCTATTTGCTGAAATGGTTTCATTACGCCGATTTGCCGTCTAATCTGCTCTCGCTGCGCACTTTGCCCGTTCGTTTTTTACCCATGGAATATGCCGTTATTTGCCTCTCAGCCTGGGTTTTGAGCCTAATCGGCGCGTTCTACCCGGCAATTATCGCGGCGAGACAAAATCCTTCTCAAGGTTTGAGGTATTCGTGACAGCTTCCGACGTCGTCATCCACCTGGAAAAGGTCCATAAGGTCTATCAGGTCGAATCGCAGAAAGTATTAGCCTTGCGCGGCGTGGACCTCAAGGTTCGACGCGGACAAGTCGTCGGCGTAACGGGTCGTTCAGGGTCAGGCAAAAGTACCTTATTGCATGTCATCGGTACTCTTGATACTCCAAGTGCTGGCAAAGTCCAGCTGGTGGGTGAGGACGTCTCGCACCTATCTGATCAAGCATCTTCGAGTTTTAGGAACAAAACGGTCGGGTTCGTTTTTCAGTCGAACAACCTCCTCCCGGAATTCACGGCCATAGAAAATGTGATGATGCCGGGCCTCATCGGGGGAGGGTCAAAGTCCGCGTTGCTCGATCGCGCTCGGGGGCTTCTCTCATCGGTTGGACTCGGCGCGCGGATGCATCATCGGCCAGCTGAACTTTCGGGGGGCGAACAGCAGCGCGTCGCCATCGCCCGAGCGCTGATCATGGAACCGCCTATTCTGCTGGCAGATGAACCCACAGGCAATCTCGATACCAAGTCGGGCGAGATGGTCGAAGCCTTGTTATTCGAATTAGGACGCCGCAACCAGGTCACGATTCTACTGGTAACGCACGATTTGGAACTCGCCAAACGGATGCCCTATCAGGTCGACATGGAAGACGGAAATATTGTGCACTTTGGGGGCTCTTGGTGAAATCTCTGTTGATCATACTGCTGCTCTTACTCTCCGCTCCCTCTCCCGTATCAGCAGCCGAACGCATAGAAGAGCTCGTCGTCCGCGGTAATCGCAAGGTCGAGGCCGACGCCATCACGACGATTTTGGAATCACAAAAAGGCACTGAGCTCGACAGCAAAAAAGTCCGCGAAGACATCCTCAAGCTCCACGAACTCGGCTACTTTTCTGATATCAAAATGTTCAAGGAAGACATAGCTGGCGGCGTGCGCCTGATCGTCGAAGTGGAAGAGAAGCCAGCGATCGGCAAGATCGTGTTCGAAGGCATCAAAGAACTCAAAGAAGACGATTTCAAGGACAAGCTCGAAACCAAGGTCTATACGATCGTCAACGAAGGCACGATCAACACAGACCTGCGGATGATAGAAAAGCAGTATCTCGAAAAAGGCTTTTATCTCGCTAAAGCCACCTACAAGATCGAACCCAATCCGGAAAACGAAAATGAAGTGACCTTGACCTATACCATCGAAGAAGGTGGCAAGGTTTTGGTCAGCGATGTGCACATCCTCGGCAACGAGTTCTTCACCGATGCTGAACTCATCGAAAAGTTCTTCTCGCGCCCCTACACGCGCTCGTCAAACTTTTCTGCCCCAGGCTCGGTCTATAACGACGAATTCGTCAAACGCGATCTGGAAGTCATCAGCTTTCTCTACAAGGACCAGGGTTTTGCCGAGGTGAACGTCGGCTCTCCCGTCAAGATCATGGAAGAAGATCGTCGCTATGTGCAGCTGACCTTCGAAGTCGAAGAAGGTCTGCAGTACAGCGTAGGCGGCATTGAAGTGACGGGCGACATCCTCTATCCGGACGCTGATATTAAAGAGTGGATGGCCCTCAAACCAGGTGCTCTCTTCCGCTTCAGCAATCTGCGCAAAGACGTCGAGATGCTGAACGACAAATACGGTGACAAAGGCTACGCTTTTGTCGACGTCAACACCAAGCACCGCTATGATCGCGAGAAGCGACTGGTTTATCTGAACTACGAGATTACCAAAGGCGAAAAGGTTTATTTCGGCGACTTTACCTTCATTGGGAATACCAAGACACGCGATAACGTTTTGCGTCGCGAGCTCGAGGTGGCCGATTCCGAACTCTACAGTGGGACTAAGCTCACCAAATCAAAGCAGAACATCGAACGCCTGGGCTATTTCGAGGAAGTTTCCGCTCTCAGGCAGCGCGATGAGAAGCAGCCGCAGATCCTTCATTACAAATTTAAGGTCAAAGAAAAGCCGACAGGCCAGTTGCAGGCTGCCCTCGGTTTCAGTCCCGGCGCGGAGAGCGCGGAGAATAAGTGGTTTGGTCAAGGTCGCTATTCTGAAGAAAACCAGAGTGGTAGGGGCTGGCGCAGCAGTCTTACCGGCCGTTGGAACGGAGGAAAGAACTACTCCCTGGAATTGGGACTCACCGATCCTCGGGTCAATGACTCGGTGTGGTCGCTCGGCGGTACGGCTTTCTTGAGAAATGAAGTTCGAGTCGTTACACAGGGCGTCGATATTCAGGAAGAGCGGCGCGGCGGTAGCATCACGGTCGGGCGTCGGGTGATCGAGCTAATCCGAGCTGCGATCACATATAGGGCATCCATCATCAACGTCGAGTCGAAGACGGCCTTGATCGGTCTATACGTCGAAGACGGCCGTGAAAGCAGCGTGATCTTCAGTCTGTCTCGCAATGGAACGAACAACTACATCGATCCCAGCGAGGGCTCCGAGGTCCGCATCGCTCAGGAAGTCACCGGCGGTAAGCTCCTCGGTGGGACCCGGCAGTACCTGGAAACCACCGCTTCAGGAGCTTATTACTATCCCATCGACTTCACGGAGACCTATCGGACCTATTTCCGCTTGGCCGGCGACTTCGGACTCCTCTGGCAGAATGGGGATCAACCCCTGCCGCTCCTGACTCGCTATCGCTTGGGTGGGGCGGAAGACATGAGAGGTT
>CANJJY010000458.1 GCA_947474445.1 Oligoflexaceae bacterium | reverse complement strand
TTCCAACTTCGCCACAACCAAAGGCTCAAGGTTCAAAAACTGAACCGTCATCCGAAAAACAATACTGAAAGAACAGAGTGGGGTAAAATGGCATTATGACCATCAAAGTAACCGCGATCTCAAGTAACACTTATTTTCGACCCATTACGATTTAAGCCCCCTGTCGCCTTTTAACAGCGCACTTTCACTTATTTCCTGTATGAAAGGACTGGGGTCCTTCGATCGGGCAGGGTCGATTTTTTCAAGGCGATCACGTATGCTCGACCCCCTTGAAAAGCGCGAAGGAGTTGCCCGTGAGACTGGTTTTAGGTTTTGTTTTTTTTCTGTCCCACTTGCTGATGACGACCGAGAGTTATGCCCAGCAGCACAAGGCAGAAGATGCTGATTGGGTCTTCACCGGCGGAAGCATCTATACGCTTGATCCAGCCCACCCGCTCGTGACGGCGATTGCCGTAAAGGGCAAAAAGATAGTGGCACTCGGTAGCGAAGCCGACCTTAAAAAATGGCAAGGCCCTCGCACGCGACTGTTTGCCTTAAAAGGGCGGGCGATGTATCCCGGCTTTCACGAGGGACATGGACACTTGCTCGGCATCGGCCTGATGCGTCAGCGCTTGGATCTTACAGGCCTCACGCAGCTATCAGCCATCGGCGAACGCGTAAAGAAAGCTGCGCAAGAGACGCCGAAGGATCGCTGGTTGCTCGGCCGCGGTTGGGACCAAAATCTCTGGGACAAAAAAGAATTTCCCTCTCGCCGCGATCTCGATGCCTGGGACAAGGATCATCCTATCGTCCTCACGCGGGTCGATGGCCACGCGATTTGGGCGAATAGCGCCGCGTTGAAAGTAGCGGGATTGACCCGGCAAACCCCAGATCCCATGGGCGGCAAAATCATCCGCGATGCCCAGGGCGAACCCACGGGGATTTTTCTCGATCAAGCCATGGAGCTGGTGAGGCGGCAGATTCCCGCCGAGAGTCGCGCCCAAAAACGCAAGGCTCTCGAAGAAGCCATGGCGCTGGAGGCATCCCTTGGCATCACGACCTTTCATGATGCAGGCATCGACACCGAAACACTCAGCATCTATGAAGAGATGCAAAAGGCGGGACAGCTCACAATCCGCCTGAACGCGATGCTGGCAGGCGACGACCCCGTCCTCCTCGACCGCTACCTGCCGCGGGGACCGCAGGTGCTCGGTGATCATAGGCTGATGATTCAGGCCGTCAAGCTCATGGCTGATGGAGCGCTGGGCTCACGCGGCGCGGCACTGCTCGAACCCTATCGCGATCAACCGCAAGAGCAAGGTCTCGAAATTCTCACCGAAGAACAGATCTTCAAGCTCAGTCAGCGCTTTGCTGCTGCAGGATTTCAAACGGCCACTCATGCGATCGGTGATCGCAGCAACCGAAGCGTGCTCAATGCCTACGAGCGAGTCCTGAAGCAGTTTAAAGACAAGGATCTGCGCCTGAGAATCGAGCATGCTCAAATCCTCGATGCCACCGATATTCAGCGTTTTGGGCAGCTGGGAATCATCGCATCGATGCAACCCACGCATCTCACCTCTGATGCGCCTTGGGTACCGACGCGCCTCGGTCAGGAGCGAATGGACGAAGGCGCCTACGTATGGCAAAAGTTACTGAAGACGAAGGCCTTGCTGGTGGGTGGCTCCGACGCGCCGGTCGAAGATCCGAATCCGCTGCTCGGTATCTATGCGGCGATCACAAGGCAAGATATTCAAGGACAACCCCCGGGGGGCTGGAGCGCTGATCAGAGATTGAGTCTGGATGAGGCCTTGGCGATGTATACGCGGAACGCGGCCTACGCCGCGTTTTTGGACAAAGTTACCGGACAACTCCAGGTCGGCAAGGCCGCCGATCTCGTCGTTCTCTCCCAGGATCTCGCCACGCAGCTCGCTTCGCCGCGAGCGATTCTCCATAACAAGGTAGAACTCACCATGGTCGGTGGCACCGTGATCTATGAGAAGTAAGACCCGACCTTAAGCGTTCAACTGGCCAAACTGAGGATGCTGTCTGATCTTGGATTCGAAGGTCGGGACGCAGGCGCGATCCAAATCCTCGGGATGTCGGCGTTCACTCCGTTCCCAACGCCTCAGCCACTCATCGTGGAGGAACTCGCGTCCGAAGGGATTGCGCGCCGCCATCAGAGGACTGAGGGCGATCGTCGTACTGTTTTTGGGTCCCGTTCCCTGCCCCATCGCCACCGAAAATCCAGCCGCGAGCATCGCCGCACGCGAGGCCGTCGCGGCGGAATAGGTGAAAATCTCAGTTTCTATATCGCGACAGCGTTCGAGCAATTGCTCAAAGGCTTCCAGAGACCAGGACACGGAATTGGTTCGCGCCGAGTACATATCGTAAAAAACGATATGCGGAGGAGGAACGTCGCGCGACACGGTGTAGAAATCGCCAGGCAAGAGATTCCACTGCAAGCGCCCGTTGGTCCATTGTTGATCGCGAACGATCCCATAGGGCCCTCGGTGCCGCAGATGCTGAAATAATTTCGGATGATCCATGGCAAGCAGGAGCGAATCCATATCATTTTCAAAGCTGTAGATGTGCAGAGGACGGAGGCCAGCGACGGCTTTCTCCTGCATCTCTTCATAGAGTCGAACGGCGGCCATCACGTTGTGGCCGGCACCGAGACCAACATCCCAAAGGACGAGAGGCTCATCGAGCTTGTCCGCATCGACGATGCGCTCGGCGAGACGCGATTGCTCGACGTAAAGCGATTGCGCTTCTTCGTCGGGAGGTATCACTGAATGCATGATCTCCCCACTCGCGACGTGAAGGATGCTGGCGTAACCCGCTTCGGCGAACACGATCTGATAGTGGCCGCGATCCTTAGGCGCTTCTTTGCGCTTGGTACGCGTGCGCGTCGGGACATTGACTCGATCGCGGCTGGCAAGGATTTCGCGTTGCTCTTTATAAAAAGCGGCGAAGGTATCATCCAGAATATGCTGCCGCATCGCCGCCATCAGCCGATGATAAAAGGTCACGTTATGAATAGAAAGAAGCTGGTCCGCCAAGGATTCGTTGGCTTTACACAGGTGATGAAGGT
>CANJJY010000457.1 GCA_947474445.1 Oligoflexaceae bacterium | reverse complement strand
GCTGCTGTTTTTCGTCAAAATAGGTATGAGTGAGATAATCCCAGGTAAAACGGCTGTAACCATTTTTAATCCAGGGTCGATCCTGCCGATCTTTGCCCCAAGAATTCTTTGCGACCAGATACTGCAGCTCTCCCTCGAGGGCGGCTTGCTTGTCTTCAGCCGACAGGTCTCCCTCACCGATGTCACCGCGCCCCGGAACGCCGGCTACCGTATAATCATGCAGAACGATCATGTGTCCTCCTGTCCTGCCGAGGGAACCGCGCGTGGCGAGCGTGTTGAGATTGAAGACGCCCTCGCTGTTCGGCGCTTCAAAGGTGACAAACAGCGTGAGCACGACGGGCTGATGCTCGTTGAGAGCCCGTTTGATCCGACCTTCCAGAACCGCATACTGAGCGAGCGTGGCGAGGGGAGGAAGCTTTTTACCTTCATAACGGCTCCAGGCATCATAGCCAGGACTTTGCACCTCGCTCCATGCGTTGAGCCAATCGAAGAGGGTATGTTCATGGCCTGCCGCGTCGACTAACGGGGTCTCGCGGGCGCTATGGACCTTTTTGAGAGTTTCTTCCATGCTGACGGCAAAGCGTCCGTGACAGCTGAAGGCCTTATCGAGTTCAGCGCGGACCAGCGCCGGCGTCCGCGGCACGGCGGGATCGAGGCTGCCCCCGGCTTTGGCCTCGGTCTTGAGGTAGACCTCGGCGCAAAGTTGAGCGTCCGAAAGTTCCACGCCATCTTCGAGCGGAATGAAATCAGCTTCTTCCACCCAGCCGTAATTCTGTAGAATCCAGCGACTCCAGCCCCAGCTCCCTCCGGTGTTAATCGTTCCTTCTTCATCACCGGCTTCGTTGCCCTGCAAAAGCTTATGATAGAGGTCCCAGTAGGTCCAAAAGCTTTCCGAGACGTCGACCGCTCTCTCTTCGGTGGTGGAGAGCAGTGATTCGAGCCAAGAAGATTGCGCGTAGAGCCAGCAATTGCCGATCGATTGGCGTTTGACGGGAGTGTGGGCGACAGCGCTCACATCGAGACGACTGCCCGTGGATCCGGGATCTCGGCAAGCGCTCAGACAGTTGAGGGCTAGTGCGCAAAGGCCCACGGGAATGTAAGAAATAAAAGCAAGTCGCATGGCAGTTCTCCTTGGTTTCATCGCAGACGTTGCCCCGCATAGGTGAGATAACGCGTCGCTTCTTTGGGATCGGGCTGCACGCAGCTGCTCGGCGCGGCCAGCACTTCCCAGACCCAGGTTCCTTGGCGAAAATTGGTCAGCGAAAGAGTAGGCCTCATGTCCCGACGTGGCCAGAGCCAAAAATAAGCATCGCGGTCGATGCGTTTCATGCGATCAACCGTGAGATCCTCTGGGAGGACATTGACGACGACGAGCACATCGCGAGGCGCTCCCGCTTCGTAGAGAAGGAGCCAAAGCGCGGCGACTTCGGGACTGGCAAACCAGCGCGCGGAAGCCTTCAAGGCCTCCTCGCGACAGCTGATCGCATAGGGAGGCATACCCGTCTGATCGCGTTGAATGCTCTCTCCGGACTCGGCATCCCAAGGGGCATTGAAGAGCAATTGCTCGTGGTCGAGTCGGTGGATCCAGAATTCACTCGTCACTTCCTTAAGCCGTGGCGTATCCGCCCAGCTCAAAGAGGCGAGTCCCCAAATAGGCGTGAACAGCAGAGACAGGATCGTGCGTGACTCCATAGGAACTCCTCTTAATGATGCAGCCGATCAAAGCGCGTCGCATTTCTACCAAGCAAGAGACATTCCATACGGAAAAGGCGGGAGCTCTTGTGTTTTCCAAGCTTCATTTCTGCACGCTTGAGCCAAATACCACGCGAAAGGAGGGTTTGAGCCACTGCTTGCCCGCCTTGGGGCAGACGCCTATAGTGAATAAAAGCTCGCAGGAGGACCGCATGTTAACTTTTTATCATCACCCTTACTCGTCCAATGCGCAAAAAGTACGGCTCTTACTGGAAGAGATCGGCGTGCCTTTCCAGGCCGTCCTCGTCAATTTGCAAAAAGGCGAGCAGGCTCTTCCTCACTTTCTCGCTATCAATCCCTTCGGCGCAGTTCCGGCGATCGATCACGACGGTTTTCCTCTCGCTGAGTCGAATACCATACTTCGCTATCTCGCGCAGGTTTTTGGTCCCAAAGAATTATACCCAGACGACCTCAAAGAACGCGCGCGCATCGATCAGGCGATGGATTTCACCACCGCCCACATCTCGCGTTGGCTCGCCACTCTCAACTGGCACCAAGTCATTGCACCCATGATGGATCTCCCGAGCAATCCACTCGCCATCACGGAAGCTGAAGTTCAATTGCAGCGCTATCTGCCCAAGCTCGAACGTTCGCTCAAAACGGAAAAGCCTTTTATCGCGGGACCGCATTACACTATCGCCGATATTTCCTTCGTCCCTCTCCTCGCGCAGGCCTTTCGTTTGGAAGTCGATTTTCATTCCCATCCTCTCGTCCACGCGTATGCAGAGCGGGTTTTAGAGCGAGAAGCTTGGAAAAAAGTTGAAGAAACGATGCGGCCTATGTCAGGCTCCTGAGCAAAAGCCCCCTGTGGGCCTTCCAAGGGAGACAAACGATGAGCTTGGTAGTTGTGATCGGTGGAGCCGGAGGTATCGGTGAACACCTCTGTGCTCAGTTAACAGAAGCGGGTCGCAGAGTTTTGATCTGCGGTCGCGATGAGGAACGTGCACGCCTTTGCGCCACGCGTTATGGTCAAGAGAGTCTGGCGCTCGACGCGCGGTCGGAGAGTTCGATGGAAGCTCTGGTTGCGTTGCTCGGCGAACGAGAGCAAGCCGTGAGCGGTGTCGTAAACCTCGCAGGATCGATCGTCATCAAGTCGATCGAGAAGCTATCGTTCGCTGAATGGCATGAGACCTTGGCGACCAATCTCGACACCGCTTTTCTCACCGTCAAATATCTTGCACCGCTGATGGCGCGCAGCGGTGGGGGCTCTCTCGTCCTGATGAGCAGCGTCGCAGCCCAATTGGGTCTGATGCATCACGAAGCGATCGCAGCGGCTAAGGCTGGGGTCGAGGGTTTGGTCCTCTCCGCAGCTGCGAGTTTT
>CANJJY010000456.1 GCA_947474445.1 Oligoflexaceae bacterium | reverse complement strand
TTGACCTGTATGGGCGCTGATATCACTTTCAGGCAATTCGAACGATTGGCGAATGATTTTGCCTCTTACCTGCAAAACGATGTCGGTTTGCGCAAGGGCGATCGCTTCGCCATTATGCTACCCAACGTGATTCAATTTCCGGTCGCTCTTTTTGCTGCGGCTAAGATCGGGGCGGTTTGTGTTAATACCAATCCCCTTTATACACCCCGCGAAATGAAGCATCAATTCGCTGATTCTGGTGCTAAAGCTATCATCATCATGGACTTGTTTCTCGACAAGCTCGAAGAAATCATCAAGCAAACCGCCATTGAAAGTGTGATCGTTACAAGCATCGGTGACCAACTTCCTGCTTGGAAGGGTGGATTGATCGATTTCGTTCTAAAGGTGAAGGGACAGGTTCCCAAAGTTTTGATTACAGTGACACCTTTCAAAGAAGCTTTGGCTAAAGGCTCACGCCGTCCCTATGTAAAGCCTCAGATCAAGCTCGACGATATTGCTGTTCTTCAATACACAGGTGGGACGACAGGGCTCAGTAAAGGAGCTATGCTCACGCATCGAAATATCCTATCAAACGTAAAGCAAATCCAGGAATGGGCTCGACCATATGTCTCGCGCGGTGAAGAAACCATACTTACGGCTCTTCCTCTTTACCATATCTTCGCGCTGTCGGTGAATTTCCTGTCGTTCTTCACCTTGGGCGGGCGTATGATATTGGTGCCTAAGCCAGTGCCGATAGAAAACACGGTTAAGATTTTCAAAAAGTATAAGATTACCGTCATGACCGGCATCAATACCTTATTCAATGCCCTGAACAACAATGAAGCGTTCAAAGCTCTTGCGCCGCGCGATTTGAAAATTGCGCTGGCTGGGGGTATGGCGCTCCAGAGTACCGTGGGTGCGGAATTTCAGAGAATAACGGGAGCTCAAGTTTTGGAGGGCTTTGGTCTCACCGAAGCATCGCCCGTCACGCATTGCAATCCCATGGGTGCTAAACTGGTCATGGGTTCTATCGGTTTGCCTCTTCCCTCGACGGACGTAAGGGTCGTTGATGAGAAGGGTGTTGATGTTGGTGTTGGCGAGATCGGTGAATTAATTGTCCGTGGTCCACAGGTCATGAAGGGCTATTGGCAAAAAGACGAAGAGACGGCCAACAGCATTCGCGATGGTTGGCTCTACACCGGCGATCTCTGCCGCATGGATGAGAATGGCTATTTTTTCGTGGTGGATCGCAAGAAAGATATGATCCTAGTCTCGGGATTTAATGTCTATCCAAACGAAATCGAAGATGTTCTGGCGAGCCATCCTAAAGTTCTCGAAGCAGCCGTTGTGGGAATACCTGATTCAAACAGCGGAGAAGCTGTGAAAGCCCACGTGGTGAAAAAGGATGAAAGCCTGACCGAAAAAGAGCTGAGAGATTATTGTGAAAAAAACCTCACCAATTATAAAAGGCCAAGGCATTACTCTTTTGAAAAGGAATTGCCAAAGTCGAATGTTGGAAAGATATTGCGGCGCAAACTACGGGCCTCCTAGGCTGCCCGAGAGCTATTTACTGAATTTGGACGATCAACTCATGAGTCTTCTTATCGCGTAGGTAGCCAAAGGTGGCCGTCGAGGCGTTTTTAAGTCCGTTGAGAGCCCTGATAGCTAACGCTGCGTCATTGATCGGCTGTTCGTTAATCGAGGTGATGACGTCGCCATTTTTGATGCCAGCGATATCAAAGATGCTGCCGGGATCGATCTCTAGCAGTTGAAAGCCAACCAAGCGGCCGTTCTCGACAAAGGGGATCGCCGCAGCCTGCATCAAGACCTTATTTAGGTTCTCTCCAGCTAGATTTTCCTTAAGAGCCCGCGTCACGCGAAGGGTATTACCTTCGCGTTCGATGCCTTCTGCTTTGTGAAGGTCTAAAGGCATATTGCTTCCCCCCGCACCACCGTTTACTTCGATCGGCGATTCATCGCCGACGCGCAGGCTGTAGACTTTATTCTCGAAGACAAACGTTACGGTCTTCCGGTGGATGCTTTGAATTTTGAAGTTGGGGAGAATCTCTTGATCTTCGCGGTATGCGTTTACTTTGCCGGTAGCTTTGTGTTTGATCAGCGCAACCCCTTTTTTATCTTGGGAGCTGGCAATGACACCCAACACGTTATAGTCGAATGGGTTGGCGAGGGCTGCCTTGGCAAGGAATAATCCCTGCAAAACCAGCAAAGCAAACAAAAAGCGGTTCATCTCGAGTCCTTTCAGCAGCAGAAACAGCAACAACAGAAGGAGCAGCAGCAGGAGCAACCAGGATCCTGACCTTAGGTAAGCAAGTCGTGTGCCAGGCTGAAAGAGGGTTAACTTCAAGAATTATTGGATTTTGGGCGTCAGGGTCCCAACAGGTGTCTAAAACAAATGCAAGTTAGGGGAGAAGGGCCCCGACCGGGGCCCATAAGTATTAGGAACGGAGGAGCTGCAAAACGATTTCTGGCTGGGAGTTGGCGTGAGCGAGGACGGCAGCACCCGCTTGCTCAAGAATCTTGTTCTGAGTGAAGCGCGCTGTTTCTGCTGCAAAGTCGACGTCTCGTATACGGCTGTTCGCGGCGTTCAAATTCTCATTGGTGACGTCAATGTTCTTGACAGCTGAATCGAGTCGCGACTGGACGGCGCCGAGGGAGGCTCGGTAGGAAGCGACTTCGTTGACCGCGGTGTCGATGATGTTAAACAGAGCATCTGTACCGTCGGGACCTAGATCGGCAGCTCCCCCATCACTACTGGTGGGAACCACGGCCAGGCCGCCGTTGACCACTTTGTCGAGAGCTTCGTTGAGACTGCCTAAATCTTCAAGGTTCATGCTGATGATATCTGGATCGGTCAAAGGATCGATATCAGGAGCGGAGCCTTCGACATCACCGCGGTTTGATGAACCGACGAAGATGCGCATGGCAGTGTTGGAGCCTGCTTCGAGAACACGGCGCCCGTTGAATTCGGTCGTTTTTACGATCCGACCCACTTCATCGCGTAGCTGCTGGAATTCGCGGTCGAGGAATTCTCGCTCACGGTTACCGATCGTATCGGAAGCAGCCTGTGAACCCAGCT
>CANJJY010000455.1 GCA_947474445.1 Oligoflexaceae bacterium | reverse complement strand
TTGAACGAAATTGTAGTAGCTGCCATTTTCCATCGATAAGGGCTGCACGCTCAACCAGGGGGCCGTGATCCAACCGTTGACAATGCGCGCCCGGCGCTCGGGATCGCTGGTAAATCGATCCATATCATCGACGAGATGACTGAAAATCACATGGACGGGTCGGGCCATAGCCTGACCCTTGCGATAGCCCATCGCGCAGTCCGTCTCCGCGGGGCTGACGAAGCCCTGCAGTTCTTCCTCAAAAACCAGGCTTTCCCCTGGCTCGATTCCTTGAGACCCGACGTCAAAGCCCGTCGCTCCCTTGCGTCTGATCTGCGAGGGACTGAGCGCCAAGGCCATCGCGCGCTCGCTGAGACCGGCTATAGTTAAGAGCGGGTTTGATCCGACTGAGGCGGACAAGACCGAAGCGTCACAGACATAGAACCCACTGTGCACACCGCCGGTCGCGGGATCGAACAACCGACAGGCGTGATCGACGACGCCCCTCTCAGCGTCATCGCCCATGCTGCAGCCCCCCAGGGGATGGACCGACAGCGGCAGCCGACTGCCCATGCTTCGCGAATCGCCAAAGATTCCGCCACTGATTCCTTGAACCTTTTTCACAGCGGATCGAACGCTTTCATAGTGATCTTCCATGTCTAGCCCTGGCCAATCGAGTGCCACTTCGAGAGCAAAGGGACCTTCGCCTTTTCGCGACTCCAGATGCAAACGTCCTCGGCTTCCATCCGTCGCGACTCCGAGGGTAAAAAGCGTCTTGGCCACGGCACCCGACAAGGGTCGACCGACGAGCCCGCGTAGAACGGAACCGATCTTCCGGAGGGGCAACTCCCCTCCCTCTTGGCCTAAGAGCGCAAACAGAGTCGCATTGAGACCTGTCATCCGACCAAAGAGTCCGGGTGAGGTGCAATCCTCGAGCACGACCCTGTCCTTGCCGTTTTTAAACGCTAGCATCCGCGTGATCGTGGGTCCCGTCTGGCGCGCGATCGTTCCGGTTTTCTCGTATTTTTGCCATTCCTGTTCGGTCCAGCCGAAGGAACTAAAGTCCGCGTTTTCATCGGCTGCGAACAACCAAGCAAAGTAACCGCCGTTGAGGGAGAAGCGCTGGCCCAATTGCTGCGAGACGGAAAGATCACCCATTTCACGCGAGCGTAAGAGAATCTCGCTCGAACCGAGGGAGCCAGCGGCGAGGACCAAGCGTGTGCAGGTAATCATATGGGTGCGCTGAAGATCGCGCGCTTCATCGACCCTTCGATAGACGACGCCATAGAGTTCTGGCCCTAGTTTGCGCACATAAGCGACTTCCATTTGAGTGAAGATCTGCGCTCCTTGCTTTTTGGCAAAGGCAAGATAGTTGAGATCGAGACTGTTCTTAGCTTGAACTGGGCAGCCGGCGATGCAACTTCCGCATCCGACACAGCTCCCTTGTTCGCGTCCCAGGGCGTTGGGACCCGCCGGTCCGAAGTTGATCGCCAGGTCGGGTTCATGCAGCTGCGCTCCGATCTGCGGAGCCACAGCATCAAAAAATGCCGATTTAGCCAGCGTCGGTCTTTGTCCCTCTCGATCCGGATAGGGATTGACGCCGAGCATACTTTTCGCTCGCTCAAAACCTGCCTTCAATCCGACTTCCACATCATCGCGGAGTTCTCCGGGCCAAGCCTGGTCCTTCCAAAGTTCAGGGTCGGGCTCCACAGCTACCGCGGCATTGACGAGAGACCCGCCGCCGAGTCCACTGCTGCAGATGATATGGGCGTCGCGAAATTTTCGCACATCAAACAAGCGATCGACGCGAACTTGTCGATTGATGTTCACGTGACGAAAGACAGCCGAGTTAAGATTTCTTGGAAAATCTTTTCCGGCATATTCTTTGCCGCGCTCAAGAATACAGACTTCAATGCCGGCTTCTGCCATCCGCGCGGCCGCGACCGCTCCCCCGTAACCCGAACCAATCACGATACATTCATAGTGATTTTTGAGCGTGCGTCGGTCGTTGGACAAGATTTTTTGGTTCAATTGAGATGTCACGCCGGTGGCTCTCCAGGGGGGTTCTATGAGCTTATAAATATCATTAACGAAACGCGGGACCCGCCGTATCAACATCAGATCTGTTTAGTCTTGAGGAGGTAGAATGCAGCGCAACGATTCAGCATGGGGATTACTATGTGTATTACATGTGGCTAGGAAAGAGTGTCAAGGTAGCAAGGAGCTAAGAATTCTTTAACGGAGGGAACATTTGGGAAGGTAGGGTGCAAGACTGTAGGAAACAGCCTCGCTCTATGCACCATAATTATTGGATAAATTTAATATATACGCCTGCTGCGGATAGACTGAGGACCATCAACCAGAGAACGATACCGAGAGCGATGGGTTTAGGACCAAGCTCCTTCAAACTCTTCACGTTGATGTTGAGTCCAATGAGAAAGAGAGTGAGGACCATACCGCGGCGCCCTACGAACTCTATCGCATCCTGCAGGGGCTTGAGAGCGGGAAAGCGCGGCGTTAAAAAAGTGAACAGAGCCGCACTCAACAGAAACCCCAGGATGAACCAAGGTTTCTTGGCGATCTTGCGCGATCCGCTTGGCGCTGTTTCGCCTCGCTGATGCAGCCAGCTGATCAGCAAGGTGACGGGAATGATCCACAGAGCGCGCGCGAGTTTCACCGTCGTCCCCACCGCCAGAGCCTCGGGACCGTATTGCATGGTCGAGCCGACCACCGAACTCGTGTCGTGAATCGCCAGCGCCGCCCAAAGCCCGAATTGATTCTGATCGAATCCAAAAGCGTGACCGAGAGGAGGAAAGAGAAAAAGAGCGACGGAGTTGAGGAGAAAAACCACAGCCAGAGCCATCGAAATGGTGCTGGATTTCGCATTGATGGTCGGTGCTACCGCTGCGATCGCGCTGCCGCCGCAGATGGCCGTCCCTACGGTGATGAGAAGCGAAGTTTCGTAGTCGGCCTTAAACAGCCGCTTTAGCGCCAGCCCCAGGAGCAAGGTTCCGCTGATGCTCAGGAGCGTGTAACTGAAACCGTGCAGGCCGACGGTGGCCACGGCGTAGAGGTTCATGCCCGCGCCGAGAGCCACCAGCGAATT
>CANJJY010000454.1 GCA_947474445.1 Oligoflexaceae bacterium | reverse complement strand
GTCTACAGCGCGAAAATCTCGAATGCATCATCTTGCTGCGGACCCGCTCCGAGCAGCCCGAAGCGATCTACGCGCACCATCTCGCAAAGTTTCCGCTGCCCGTCAGTCTTTGCAGCATCGGACTCGTGCGCGATGACGATTATTCCTACCGCTCCTTCGCCTATGAAAACGGGGAGTGGTGCGAAGAAGTCCGCCGGCGCGCATTCAGTCCTCTGCGCTACCGAGAACTTCGCCTCGATCGCTTGATCAATTTCGATATCGAACTCCTCTATCACAGCCGCTACGTGCACGTGATCAAACTCGAGGCCAAAGACAATAGCAAAGACCAAAGGCTCTTTGGTTTTGTGGAAGTCCCAGAAACAAAATTCGATTTGAGCGAATCTCAACTGATCGAGCGCATCGATGCCTTTGAACTGGGAATGCTCGAAGTGCTCAAAGCGATCCGTGAACAGCAGGCTCGCCATCGTCGTGCCTACTACTGGAACCGCATCGTCGTTCACATCGGCCATACGCATCCCCTCAAACTCGAGCAGATCGGTCAGTATCCGCACAAGATCCTCGGTCTCGTCGAAGGTATCGGTCTCGAGAAGATCGTGATCTATACCAAGATCGCTGGACGACAGAGAAAAGCCATCGAATCCGAAGTGCTGGTCGAGAATTTTGCGACTCAGTACAGCGTGCGCGGCCGCATCCCCTCGCGGCATCCATTGATGGCTCTCGACGCTTACACGACCAAAGTCGTCAACTCCATGCGTCTGCAAAGCCCTTATCCTTACGAAGTGGTACGCATGCTCACCAACTCTTCGAGCCAAGAGTTTCAGTGGGGCCAGTTCATTGAGTACGACATCCAATTCGATGCCAGCGGTCAACAGCAAACGATCAGTGTCGAAGGCCGCGTGCACGGCAACAATAACAGCAACGTCGTGTTCGGTCGCATTCGCAATCGCGACCAGTTCGGTCATGTCTTTGAACGCGTCCTGCTTCTTGGTGATCCATCCAAAGATCTCGGTTCCCTGGCCGAAGCTGAATGTCGGCGCGTGATCGCCGCCATCGACATGGCCGAAGCCGAAGACCTTCCTCTCGAATGGATTCCCGTATCGTCGGGCGCGGCGATCGATATGCAAACAGGAACGGAAAATCTCGACTGGACGGCGCGCGCGCTCCGGCGGGTAGTTGAATTCACGCAGAATGGTGGCGAAATCAATATCATCGTCGCGGGTATCAACGTCGGCGCTCAATCCTATTGGAACGCCGAAGCGACGATGCTCATGCATACCCGGGGCCTCTTGATCATGACCGAAAAGGGGACCATGGTTCTGACCGGTAAAAAAGCCCTCGATTTCTCGGGCAGCGTATCGGCGGAAGACAACATCGGCATCGGTGGGGTCGAACGCATCATGGGGCCCAACGGTCAGGCTCAGTTTCGCGTCAAAGATTTAGCCGAAGCCTATCGCTTGCTGTTCCGTCACTACCGCTTAACGGCTGTGTCGATGACGATACCCTACGGGACCAAGCGTCCGACTCAGGATCCTGTCGACCGCGACGTGGGCAAGCACAGCTATCAGGATCGCCTGAATCAAGGCTTTCAGACGATAGGCGACATCATCGGAGCGGGAAATGCGGAGAGGAAGAAGCCTTTTGATATGCGGCAGGTGATGCATGCCGTGCGCGATCAGGACGGCGAAATGCTCGAGCGCTGGCAGAATATGCGCGATGCGGAAAACGCTATCGTCTGGGAAACGCAGATCTGCGGCTTTCCCGTCGGAATGATCGGTATCGAGAGTCGTCCCTTAAAGCGCTACGGAGACATTCCAAACGATGGTCCAGATTCTTGGACAGGTGGAACCTTGTTTCCACATTCGTCTAAAAAGGTCGCGCGGGCCATCAATGCCTTCTCCGCACAGGTGCCCGTCGTCGTGCTGGCCAACCTTTCGGGATTTGATGGATCACCTGAGTCACTCCGGAAATTGCAGCTGGAGTACGGAGCAGAGATTGGGCGCGCGGTCGTCAATTTCAAGGGACCTTTGCTCTTCATCGTCATCGCTCGCTATCACGGCGGCGCCTATGTTGTATTCTCGAAAGCCTTGAATCCTTCGATGCGCGTGGCGGCCCTCGAAGCGACCTACGCCTCGGTGATTGGCGGAGCGCCGGCGGCCGCCGTGGTGTTCCCGCGTCAAGTTCTGAAGAATACCTTTGCTGATCCCCAGGTGGTGAGTTTGCAGGAAAAGCTCAAGCGGGGAGAAATAACTCAGGCGCAGTTCGATGATATTTTTCAAACAGCGCATCTCGAGCAACAAGCGAAGTTGGCTCAGAAGTTTGAGAAGATTCATTCGGTGGAGCGAGCTTTAAAGGTAGGTTCCATCGACGACATCGTCGCCGCACCGCGCCTGCGCAGTTACATCGCGCAGCAGCTTGAGGCGGGGATTAAGAATTACATGGGCAGCTGAAGGGAGATTAGGTCCCCACTTTTGGGGGCTTTCGGTTGAGGGCTTCAGACGATTCCGGCTTTTCCTTATCTTTGGCACGCGTCTCATTGATTTTGGCAATGAGACTGTCGTGCTCGCCTATCATGTAAATGTTACCTTCACGCATTTTTTCGCGTTTGGCCTTCAGTTGGGTCAAGCTGTGCTTCACCCCTTCGATGAAGGGTTCCATGATGGCTCCATCAAAGTCGTCGGGAGCGGAGCGCTGCAGCATTTCAAGCGCCATTTCCACAGGTAATGCCGGTTTATACACTCTTTTCATCAGCAGTGCAGAGTAGGCGTCAGCGATGGAGACCATGCGCGTGTATATATGGATACCATGAATGGGATCTTCCTCGAGGCGCCCTTTTTTGCCCATAGGATAACCCTTTCCGGTAAAGCGCTCGTGATGCTCGAGCGCCACCCGTGCAGCCAGATCATCGATGGGAGCGCCCGAACTGATGGCATGGGTCAATTCTCTGTAACCATGAAGGGCGTGGGTCTTCATCACTTCAAACTCTTCAGGAGTGAAGGAGCCAGGCTTGTTTAAAATAGCATTGGGAATGCATGATTTCCCTGCATCGTGGTACAATCCACATTGCGTGAGAATTTCAGCTTCTTTGAAAGGCAGG
>CANJJY010000453.1 GCA_947474445.1 Oligoflexaceae bacterium | reverse complement strand
GATCTCGACTCTTGACCCGTAGAGACCAAATTGATGGTCAACATCGAGGGGGCATCAGGCTGCCCTCAACACACACAAGGAGTTTTAAATGGTACGGATTAACTTAACGTCTTTGGCTCTAGCTGCTTCGCTGATGTTCACAGGCGCTTCGGCCATGGCTGGCGGCTGGAATGGCGGACACAACGGCGGCTGGAATGGCGGACACAACGGCGGCTGGAACGGCGGACACAATGGCGGCTGGAATGGCGGACATGACGATCATCACAACGATCATCATGACGACCACCACAACGACAACCACGATAGCCATGGCGACAAGTGGTACTCGGACTATTACCACCAGTGGTTCGACAAGTCTGGCTATTGCGGCCAGTATAACTACAAAGACTACGACACATGCAACAGCGGCCGCGACTACATGCAGTGCGACTGGGATAGCAGCAGCCGTACTTGCTACGAAAGCCACCACTAAAAAACGATGGTCAGCAGCCTTTGGCCGTTCAAAGCTTCGGCTTCCCCTGGGAAATCGAAAGGATGAGGTGAGACGGCTGCTGACATCGCCCCCCCCCTTCGCGCCTCGCTGCCCCGCTCTTCCCGCCCGTCCCTCGCAAACTCTCCCATTCCCCTCACCGTCGACACGACTTGACAGGTGCAGGTCCCTAGGTACATTTTGCAGCGAAGCCAAAAGCAAAAGGCAGTTGGAGCAGGGAGCATGGCAACAAAGAAAGATCTCATTTATCGGGTCCGCTTTTTGGACAAACCTCAAGGTCAAGCAATCGAAGCGACCGTGCGGAACGTCGAGGCGAGCGCGCTCCCTGGCCTCATCTGCCTCAAGAACTTTGTGTTCAAGGATGCGACGAAAATGATCATCCTGCCCGAGGAAGAAGCGGCCAGCAAACGATTCCGCCTGACCGAATCCCTCCACGTTCCCTACCATCATATTCTGTTCGTCGAAGAGCTTTGGGAAGAACCCGTCGACTTGCGCAACCTGCCTTTTCTCAAGGAAGTGCCGACCGAGAAAGATACTTCGTCCGCAGAATAAGCCGAAGAATCGGAGCACGTGGCATTCATACCACCATGCAGTAAATTGGATAGGGGGGGAACCCAGCGCTTGGCCCCTTGCCAAAGAAAGAAGCTGGCATTAGCATCTTCCCTAGCTTAGCCTCAAGCAAGTCGGCCAGATCTCGCCCTTGAATTTATGAAATCGGGTCGAGAGACCGATGCTCTGAACTGGAGCGTAAGAAGGAGCTTTATGAAGCGGTCCAGCGTCTACTGGCTGAGCCCGACCATCGAAGAAGAGCAGCAAAGGCGAGCTAATATCCTCAACGATATCGGCTACCAGGTGTTCTTCTTCGACAATATTGATGCTCTCATCAAAGAGGTCTGCATCAAGCGCGCCCAGATTCTCATTCTGGGCGATGAGTGGACGACTGAGCTCGCGGTTCGCTATGTACACACCTTTGCTCACGTGCCTGACATCAATGCAGCGCGTCTTTTGATCTCCAACTCCCACAACGACTATGCACTGATGGAAGCCGCTCTCAGTGAGGGTTTCCGGGACATAATCCCGGCCGATCTCGAGGATGCCGAATGGCTTCAGCGATTTGAATTCGCCACATCCGGCGTTGAATCTATTCTCGACCTCCATGATGGCCTCGATCGCATGGATGAAACAGTGACCCTGCAGATCCCAGCGCGCCTCGTGTGGGTCGGTGCGCAGCAACTCTGGTTAGAAACCCGCAGCTGCCCCAAGGTGGCTGACACGGTTCAGCTGACAGGTGCCTTCGTCCAGGCGCTGGGGCTCGATGCTATCGCCCTGCAGGTGCAACAAAAGGTTCAAACCAATCTCACCTATCGCTTTTCTGAAGCACTGATCGGCAATTGGTATAGTGATACTGTCGCGAAAGCTGAACCCGAACGCATCCTCGATACGCTCGAAAAGTTGAGCAATGTGGATCTGGGGCTCAGACCGCGGATTTTCCTGGCCATCCAATCGCCCGCCCTGCGAACCACCTTGCTCAAGTATATCGACAAACGCAAATACGAGATTCATACCGCACTGCAGCGTTCGAGCTTAGTCTACGAACCCAAATATTTTGCTCCGGATCTGGTCTTCATCGAAGATCGACTGATGACGGGCGATGGCCGCCGCAGCTTTCATGAACTAATGCGCTTTCTGCCTGAGCATTCGACCATCGTCAGCATAGGGAACAAGGACGAGGCGAGCGGCGGCAAGAACAATGCGGGCAAACGCATCCGCTCGCTCAAGCACGTACCGACTAACCTCACCGATCTTATCGAACGCGATTACCTGGTGGGGCTCGCCCTGCGCAAGGCTTCATCCCCGGAGCGGAAAGCCTATTTCCCGCCGCATGAGCATCCCTTATCCTTTGCGACCATCACGGTGGAAGCGCGGCTCCAGAGCGCCGATTATCTGCAATTTGATATGAGCTCAGATATGCGCATCGGTCCGTATTCGCTGATTCGCGCGGAGAGTCCGCGTCTCGAGCAAATTCTAGGCGGACCGGCCTTTCTCAAAATCGTCGAATCGCCCGAAAGCGCTAAGGCTCTCCATCCGCCCTACAGTTTCAAGGCCCATCTCTGTAATCTCGTCGCGCCTCTACGGGCGAGCAAGCGAATCAAAGATTCTGGACGCCCCACCTTGACCAAGGCCCAGCGCTAGGTCTGCTTTTCTTCTAATTCTTGGCGATGATTCTGAGGATACAACGCCCTACGCGGACTTCATCGGTGGGTTGCACGCGGTGCATACCGCTCATTTTCTGGCCGTTCAAAAAAGAGCCATTGGTCGAGCCCTGATCTTCGACGAAGACTTCGCCGGTATCATTCAATTTGATCAACAGATGTTTTCTAGAAATTTCCGTGTCCTGATCGAAGTGGCCAAAGCTCGAGGCGCGACCGATGTAGGCAATCTTTTGATGCAGCTGCAGTGTTTCCCGCGATGAATTACCGTATTGGACGGTGATTTCGAGGTGCACCTTGTTCGCGTGCTTTAATTCTTTCTCGATCAGCGTATCGACCAAACTATTGTTGCGATCTTGCTTGCGAGTCGAGGTGAAGAGCGTGGGAATATGCCGAACATT
>CANJJY010000452.1 GCA_947474445.1 Oligoflexaceae bacterium | reverse complement strand
GTTCGATGCTCACGTCCTTCCCCTGTCCCGAGGCTACGTCGCGAGCGGCCCGCTCTAGTCTCTGGAAGAGGCGACTGAGATCGATCAAGCGGAGACCCATCGTCTGCAGCTGAAGTTCACGGGTGAGCTTGGAGGCGATCTGCACCGCGTTGTGACAGATTTTCTCCCCCATCGTGCCTGATTTCAGGCAATGCATGATGGTCGACTGCTGGGTCGATAGCTCGCCGATGATTTGCATGAGCGTATCAATCTTTGCAGCCGGGACGCGAATGACCTCGTGCGAATCGTTCTCGCGCCGCTCGCCTCCGCCGGCACCATCGGAGTTCGACTTGGCGGACGCGAAGGATAGAGACGCTGGCCCGGGCGGGATAGGATTTTCATCGAACATCCCGAATGCGGGTGTTGCGGTGACGGCTTCTGCCTTTTTATTATTCAACTGCTTCAGGAGAACTTCGAGAGCGTCCCTCTGTTCAACCGGAACAAAGGCGGTGTTGCGTCTCAGCTCCTCACTCCACGAGAGAAGAAGGGATTGGGCGGAGAGAAGGGCCGCGACGATGTTCTTGTCGGGATGGACGTGACCATCGCGCAAAAGCGTGATGAGGTCTTCCGCTTTGTGGATGAGCTTGGCAAATTCATTGAGCCCTACCGAACGCGCACTGCCCTTGAGATTGTGGGCAGCGCGAAAGAGCGCTGACAAGCGTTCAGGCGTCGGCGATTGCTCGAGTCCGAGGCAGTGTCTTTCCCAATCAGCGAGGATATCCCCGCATTCTTCGAGAAAAATCTGTACAAATTCGCCATTCACTTCATCGTTAGACATAGCGCCTCATCTTCAACCCCTGGTATTCCTACCTAGCTGATCGGAAAAGATGATGAGGACTTGATACTGAATTGAGTAAAAAATGCTGGCTCGGCCAGCCAAATTCAGCAAGCGATCGAAAGCAGGGGGGAAAGGTCGTTTTTTTGTGCTATGGCCGCCTCGTCTTTGGGGCGCCGATACATGCCTGAAACTTATGACGTTTTAGCTCACTTCTCGCGACGCGGCTTCACGCACCCGATTTTCGAGGGATACCGTGGCTTGATTGAGAGTGTTTGCGGCTTCATGAAAAGCATCGCCTTTTCTCAGTACCGTCCGATGGCTAAAGTCCCCGGCATCCAGCGCTTCAAAATGCCTTTTAAAAGCGACCATGGGACCGACCAAGCGGTGCGTGTACCAGATAGAAACGGCGACGACCGTTCCGATGTAGGTTCCGATCGAGAGATAGATCCAGTTCTGCAGACTGGACAGGTAGTTGAGAATAATCGTTTCAACTTCTTCAGGCGCATCGGTGAGGGCGATGATAAAGCTATAGAGCTGACTGAGATTTACGTAGAGGATACTCACGACGCAAGCGCCGAAGACTAAGGAGAGGCCGATGCAATAGAGCCCAATCTTGGTTTGAAGCAGAGGTTGCAGCAGAAAATTGGAAAGTTGCCGTTTGACCACTCGATCGTCCATATGCGTCTCTCACCCTTGGCCAAGTTGGAAACTAAACGTCAATTCACCGATCAAGCTGGATCCGATGTTGAAGTCGAGCCCCATCAGTTTGAGATTCAAGCATTCTAAAAAGCGCCCATCGCGAAAATCCGTCTGCTTGACCTTGAGCGACTTGATGCTTTTCGTCACGGAGGAATAAACAAAGGTATAAGCTACCTGCCCCTGACTGTCGGGCACCCGCTCGATGTAGTCCGTGTAGCAGCTGCGGATATCGGGGTCATTAGCCTGGATGATCTGCGACATCCCCTCGGCGTAGGCGTTTTGTTTAAAGAGATTCAATTTATAGAACATGCCTATCGTCTGGGTACTGCGGATCACGTGCCGAAGCTCCTGCTTGCCTACGGCGGCTTTTTCCGTCAGCGTCTTCAGCTCTCGCCCTGTGGAGGCCTCGATGATGGATTGAAAAGCCCCCTGGGACTGTTCGTCTTTGAAGACATTGGTGCCAGGTTTTGCCAGGATTTTGAGTTGATGTCCCTGCGCAATTTGCACCAGATACCAGACGCCGAAGTAGGAGAGACTCTTGCCTTGGACCTTGAATCCGTGCCGGTAGGGACCTTTCCAATCCCACTTCAAACCCTGCTCGTCGACTAAGGTGATCGCGATGAGATCGTAGTCATCTTCTTTGATCTTCCATACCGTCTGCGGTGACTCCTTGAGTCCGGACGCATTGGTTTGAAAGACATACTGGAGTTGGCGCCGGCGGCCTTGGAGAACGAAATTAAAGCTCCCGTTGCGGCTGCGGGCGCCGAGATCGGCCAGCACGCTTTGCACGTAGATACCGCCTTCATCCGCTTCCATCAGCTCACCGTTCCACACTTTGGGAATGAGAGTTCGCTGCGCAGCCCAGCCCAGGCCACTTGAAAAGCTGAGCAGAATCAGCAGCATGAGGCGCAGCAATGAGATCCCTTTCGATGGCGCCTTGAGGGCGTGAGCGATCCTTTGAGTTTAACAGATTAGCGGTGTACCGCCAATTCTCTCGACTTTTAGCAAAAGCCGCTGGCGTAACGAAAGGCCTCAATCCAAGAAGTTTGATTCAGCTAAAAATATCACTCAAAAAACTAGATTTATCCCCAGCCTTTTTCTCAAAATACAAGAGATCAATAAAGAGCGCCGCGGCCAGAATAAGATGCCGCTCCTTAACGCTCAGCTTGGGATCTTCAAAATCAATCTGAAAATTATCCTTATCGGTCATGGCTTCAGCCAGCAAGCCCGACCACTTCTTTTTGATACAAGCAACCTGCGTCCCTCGCTTCTTCAGCGGAAAGGTCCAGATTCGCCAAAAGGGTGATTCCATCTCGATCAAGGATTGGCCGAGATCATCGGAAAGAGCAAACTTCTTGCTGAAAATCGCGAATCTTCGCTGCATGTCGCCTAGCTTCTGCCCCTGCGCGTCGGTGACCTCAAGGCGCTGATAGTACCAGCGGAAGGGATGGTGGGCGCGCATGAGCGGCTGCCTGTCGGCCGTAAAAAAATGCAGATCGAAGGTTCGCCAATGCCCGAAGATCTGGCGCACAATAGCGCCGAGGAAGCCGCGCCGCTGTTCGGCGGCAAAAGCGAGCACCTGCATG
>CANJJY010000451.1 GCA_947474445.1 Oligoflexaceae bacterium | reverse complement strand
CAAAATAAATCGACAGAGGTTCGGCAGCCCATTTCAGGAACAGCCCCTCTGCCGCCTCGCGCCCCGGCAGTCCTCGCACCTCTGGGTGGTTTGGTGATCGCTCCGACTTCACCTGAAGGAAAGTTTTTGGCCAAGTTGCAAGGCATCCGCTGGCGGACGCAGTGCGCGACAGCGCCCGGTCTTTCCTATTTCTATGGCATAGAATTCAATGGTCAGACCTTTACGTCTCTCTACTTTTATTACACTGATAACGACGCCTGTATTCATATCGCGGCTCCCAATGAGGGCGTGCCGCGCACCTATGCCATCAGCAGCATGCGGGCTTTGGGAGACGATTCATTTCAGATCGATGGAACCTGCGTGACGAATACCAACGGATGCAAGGGGCCGGTATCGATGGGAGTCAGCCTCGATGCGAATGGCTTTGTGCAGATCAAAAAAATAGCGTCGAGCAACTTATACCTGCCACTCGACGCTGAAGATGTATCGTTTGATTTCTAAGCTAAGCTTTGCTGTCCACGGAAGGACATCAGAAACTTCAGACTGTCGTGGGCGGCGTCCTTCGGATAGCCAAAGCGCGTCTCGAGATTTTTAAAGGTACTCTCGGCCAGCGCAATCTCTTCCTCTTTGAACTTCTTCACCTCATCGGTGCCTAGACTCAGCATCACCCGGAAATTATCATCCACCATCTTCTTACGTTCTTCATAATAGTGGCCTTTGATCGTGTCGAGATATTCATGAAAGATCTTGCCGACGACGATGTTTTCTGTCGGATTATCGATCTTGAAGGCTGCGACCCGTCCGAGCAAGGACTCCCTATGTTTTTCCACGGGGCCAGAGATTTTCAGGATCTTCTCGACTTCCCGCATGAGGTTCTCATTGGGGAGTTCGTAAGAGCCGGTGCCCTTGTTATAGATCTTTTCGCGTTTGAGCTGGGCGACGACATTGTCGATGTAGCGGCTCAAGAGCGAATTGTACTGATCCTCATCGACTAGAGTCATGGAGGCGGTGACTTCCCGCTCAAAGACGTCGGCGAAGTCTCGTTTGCAGACGATGATGAATTCCTGGGGCTGATGGTATTTGCCCCGCGGCTCGAGCTGCAGAAATTCGTAGACCGTGCGATCTTTCACCAGGCGTTCCAATTCATCGAAGATCGCCATGGGGGTCAGAGTCGTATAGCGATCATTTTGAATGGCGCGATAAAGTATGCTGCGCACTTCGCGCGGCGAAGCCCCAAAGCGACCTTCGTAGGCCACGACGTTTTGATACTCCTCAAGGATCTGGAGGCGCAGTTCCTCGAGCAGCGATTCTTCCTGCGGCTTGAAAATAGGGAGCAGCGATTCCGTCTCGTAAAGCTTCACCTTGCTGCGTGGATCGATGCGCGCGACGATCGCCCGGTATTTCGAGTCATAGTAGTCGGGGTTCGGTTGCTTCAGACGCGTCATCACCGCCCAGAGGCACAGCATTTCAAGAGCATGGGGGCAAATGGGCTTGATCTTGGATAAGCCGCGCATATCCTGATCGTAGATTCTCGCCTCGAGGCTGGCGCGGAGGAGGTAGGGAGCCGTGACCAATTCAAAGCGCGAGCGAAAAGAAGCGAAGTCAGGGATGGTCTTGAAAGCATCGAGGTGCTTCTCGTTGGTCGTCGCAAAGAACACGACATCGAGATTGGTGGTCGCCGAAGGCAGGTTGAGGCTGCCCCGTTCGACGGTCGAAAGAAGGTATTTGAAGGCTTCGATCGGGCGCTTGAGCATGTCGGAGAACTCGAGGATCCCGCGGTTGGCTTCGACCAAAGGCCCTTCGGCTTCATGAAAGCTGATATTGTGCAAAACTGGCGGAAGATTGGCGATGCTGCGATCCATAGTCAGCTGCTTTTCATAGGCATCGATCGACATCTGAGGCTCGACGGTACCAACCCCGACCCGGTATTGCTTCGAGAAGAAGAAGCGCTCGATCTGAACGTGACGCAGGACTTTGCCCAAGTCTCCGTCGTAGGCGGAGAGGAGGTTTTCCCAGATCAGCTGATTGCGCTTGGACAGCCCCGAGAGAAGGATATGCTGGGGAATTTCGACGTCGTCCTCGCGGATCCCCTTCTCTTTCGCCATCCATTTGCGTAGCCAGATCTCGCGCTGCGGCATGGGAATGAGGTAAATCGGATTTTCTTTGTATTCGGAAAAGATTTTGGAGGCGATGCGCGCCTCGTCGAGGAAGGCAAAGGAATCTTCCCTGATCTCCGCTTCGTCACCTTGTACGCCACTAAAGCCAATTGGGCCGCTCGCCCCCATCGCTTTGGCGGAAAGTGACTTGTCGGTGGGAAAGATCCAGTTGAAGCGATAGACGGCACCTTCATCCGTTTCGCTGTACTTTTGCATAGCGTGCGCCAGGGATTCGATGACCGAGGTTTTTGCCGACCCGTTCGGGCCGTGGAGGAGGATGAGCTTATTCGAATAGCCGAGCCGCACAAATCCGGTCACGACCTTGTAGATCTCGTCGTGAACGGCTTCCCCCCCGATGATGGGAACGTTTTTGTGGGTCCCTATATCAAAAATTTTCCAGCGCGTGAGATTCTCATGAGACGTCTGTTTTTCGGCCCGGCCGAAATAATTGAAGGTGTCGAAGAGGTAACGCGAGGAATTACGGATGAGCAAGCTGGGCTTCTCTTGGAGCTTCTGCAGGAAGCCGCTGAAGCTGAGAATGACCTGCCGCTCCTGAAAGAGTGAGCGAGATTCTTGGTTCAGGTTATACAGAAGATCAGAAGCCTCTGCCATGGTCTGCCTCCGGCGGTACAAGGGAGTCCAAATTCTTCCTCTCAGCATAACTCCTCGCTTCTGTTTTGTCAGCGGCCCTTACCGATCTTTACTTTTGCTCGAGGCCGGCTCTATAAAATAGAAGCTGAAAGAAAGCTCCCGGCATTTTTTTCGGAATTTGATGATTCGCGACTTTTGAAGGAAGCAAAATTATGCTAAAGGTGAGAAAGAGCCATACAAGTCAAACAAGCTGCGGGGTTTCTTGATGAAGAAAGTCTTCATACTGGAGACGAACGTCCTGTTAAGCACTCCCCTCAGTATCTCTCCGTTTGAAGATAACGACGTGGTTATCCCCATCTCGGT
>CANJJY010000450.1 GCA_947474445.1 Oligoflexaceae bacterium | reverse complement strand
TGAACGCCAGTAAAGGTTGCTGGCAACTGCTCTGAGGATCCCCCAATTTGAACGATACGCTGGGATTCAGGCTCATAAAATACTGGATTAGTCCCTGTTCGATGCTGCTTTAGGACCACCATAGTGGCGTCTGCTCTGCGGGAAAGGTGCTGGGTTATTAATGAATTCAGGTCAATATCAGCTATGATATCGCCGTTATAAATCAGTAAATCGTCTTCGTTCAGCCACTCGCGGAGTGGATTAATGGAACCCCCCGTCCCTAGAATTTCTGGTTCAAATGATAAGCGAGGTTGGGGCGAATAAATCAAGCGCCGATCAGCCATATGCTGCTCGATCAAAGGTGCGAGGTGGTGAGTGTTAACCGCTGAAGCAGCGATCGGCGTCGCCTTGATTTGTCGATAGACAATATCCAAAATCACTTCACTAAAAAACAGGCAAAGCGGTTTTGGTCGAAAAGATGTGAGGGGACGAAGGCGGGTTCCAAGGCCGGCGGCGAGTAGTAGCGCCTTCATGGGTGAGGCTCACGCGCTTCCCAGCGCCCAACTATTTCTTGGATCATCTGGTTCGAAATGAAGCTCCATCGAGCGTCTTTGATGCTGTCGATATCGAGCGTCTCAAGAGCAGGCTTCACATAGCGCAAATAGTTTCCCCGCAACTTTTTACGAGTCAAAAACCCGAAGCTACCCAATGCTTTAAGCTGTCTTTGGAGAAGCATCGGTTTCCATTCGTTCTCGAGCTGTTCTATTGATAAACTAGGTACGTATCTTTGTAATGCCGAAATGCCTTCGCGGACGAGCATTTGGCGCTCTGCCTTGATGAGTGGAATATAGGAATCAAAACAGAGAGAAACAAGGTCATAAGTGGCGGGACCCAAGCGTGCATCCTGGAAATCTATAACAGCTAAATCGCTGTCCTTAACCATCACATTGCGTGAATGAAAGTCGCGATGAACGAAAAACCGCGAGCCTTGCGCAAGAGTCAAAGCAAGTAATTTGGCATCTTCAGAAAAAGCCGCTAGCTCCTTACTGGAAAATTGCCAACTTAGGACACCTTCAATAAACTGTTCGCGAAAGAAATGTAACTCCCATTCCAATCGTTGAGCGTCAAACGACCTCTCTTGCCAATGAGAATGGCCAGCCTCTGTGATTTGAAGGAAGCGACCTAGGATTTCAAACGATTTTCGATATAGGTTTAAAACCGGCTCACGCTGATGATGGGCCAAGGCTTTCAATGAATGGGTCTCGAGCATCACATCACCGTAGTCTTCGATGATCAAGGCTGCAAAATTGGGCATGGGCGCAATAGTCTGCGGCGCGTAGATGCCGTGGTCGTGAAGAAGGCGACCGATTTTAACCCATTCGTAACCGTCTTCCTTCAGCTGTTGAGCATCATCACCGGATAACTGCATGAGGACAAACGACTGAAAAGACGCCGAACTTTTGATCCGGTAGTAGCAACGATCAGAACCGTCTCCGGCAAGCCAAGTCACATGAACATCAGGAAGACCCAGCGCTTCCTGAATAGCCCAATCCGGAGGTGGCGGCAGAGTGTTGGAAAGCGACATGGAAGGTAATTCTCCCTGCGGAAGTGGTAAAGGCTCAACCTCAAAGGTGGTATTCAGCCTAGCAGCATGAGCTGGAAGGTCCGTTCGAATGAAGCCGCTTTTTTTGGGGTCTTTTTGAAAATCCATCGTCTTTCCTGAAGGATCTCAAAGTCGATGTGAGCTTTCAAAGGCGCACAAAGGAGATTTTGGGTCCCGCTTCGATTTCTATGAGACCTTGCGGGCTGTGATAGATCTCTCCATCGACGGTGTAGTCCACCGAGCCTTCGTATTGCAGGAAGGCACTTTGACAGTAAACGCTGTGCTTGCCGATTGATGGTCCTTCTTTTTGTTGTAACATGATCAGGGGCAAATACCATAGTAACTTTTCGGCTTTGCAGGTGATCATTGTTGCCTGAAAATGTCCGGGTTTGCTGTTGGCCTGAGCGAGCATAGGGAGGCCGAGAGGCATTTTTGAGATCGTTCCAGCAAAGCATCCGAGTACAGAAGATTCAAAGTGACCTTCCGGTCGAAAATGAGCTTTCAGCTTTTGACTCTGAATAATTTTTTTGATCAATGGACTGCCGCTAAGAAAAGAATGGATCAGACGCATCGTGAGCAAGCTAGCTCCTATTCGTCCATTTTTTTTGCGATAGAATTCTTTGAGGATAGAGGTCGAAGATTGGTCGGCATAGAGAAAACCATAAACTTCGCCAATTTTCATCGTTGTGACAGTAGTTAGAGAAAGTGGGTACCCCTGCTCGACAGTTTGGATCAAGCGAAGGAGAATCTCCGCCGGTTGACCTTTAACGCCTAGATGAGAGGCGATCACATTCATGGTCCCGCCCCGTAGAACCGCAATGTGAGGCAAAGGTCGCGAGCCGTAAATTCGAATAATGCGGCCAATGGTTTGAGATATGGTCCCATCTCCGCCGACAATAGCCAAGATCGATATGGCTGTGTCTCGGTAGGCAGAAATGGTGGCGTCGAGATGTTCCAGATCCTGAGTGGAGGTAAAGACGCCTTTTTGGCCAATAAGAGCCTTCAAGCGACTGGCTTCCGCAGGTGAACGCTTATTTAACTTAGAGTGGGGATTTGATATGATCCCGATTCCTGGCATCGTACTCATCCTACTTGTCAGAATTGTCGCAGGGGTATTCCATGTCTAAAAATTTGCCGTCGCCAAAGTCTAACCAGGCTATCAGCAAACTAACCCCCCTGCAGCTATATCTCCAAGAAATTGCTAAATATCCGCTCTTGTCTCCTGAGGAGGAGTTGGAGAGTGCACTGAAGCATTTTGAAGAGGGAGATATAACGGCAGCCCATCGACTTGTAACTTCTAATCTCCGCTTAGTTGTGAAAATAGCCAACGATTTTCGTCAGGCGCAGAATAATCTCCTCGACCTTATACAGGAGGGCAACTACGGACTTATGCAGGCTGTAAAGAAGTTTAACCCCTACAAAGGCGTTAAGCTTTCCAGTTATGCAGCTTGGTGGATTCGGGCTTATATTCTTAAGTTCATCATGGATAACAAGAGCCAGGTGAGAATTGGGACAACGGCTGCTCAGC
>CANJJY010000449.1 GCA_947474445.1 Oligoflexaceae bacterium | reverse complement strand
CGAGGCTGCATGACATTTTAATTCCCAGTCGACTAGAAGATGCAATTTTTGGGTCGTCCGAGAGTCACCTTTCGTCTGCTCAATGAGCTCCCTCGCTTCCTCAAAGTGATTTTGGAGGCGCAGGCACTTGATCCTTTGACTGCGCGCGATGTCGAAGAAATCTTCGACACAACCGAGGGAATCGGCACTTTTGAAGTATTCAATCGCCGCTAGACAATGGCCGAGTCTCATGCTCCGTGTTCCCATGGCGATGAGGTCAAACAGATGCTTGACCGATCCCGGAGCTTCGCTGTTCCCGGAAACCTCGACGGCGATCTGAAGATCCCAGGATGACCTCCAAAAGTCCCCGCTTCGATAGCGAGCGTTAGAGCGAATCCGATGAATATCCCCATATAAATAGGCAAATTTGGAGGTCATCGTGGAGATGCCGTTCGCCTGCAAGACGCCGTAGGCGATTTGCACGAGCGTCTTGGTCTCTTGTTCCTTGAATCCGCCATTTCTCTCATTGAAGGCTAGAGCATTGATGATCATCAACAGAAGGGACTGCTGGGAATAGACATCGCTCAGCTCGCTGTAGCGATTGATTTCCGATTTAAGAAAATCGACGGTCTTCTTTTGGCCGTGCTTTTGTTCATACTCGATGATCTGCGTGCGTATCGTCGCTTTCGCGGCATCGATATCTTTTTTTTCCCAACGCGTTTTGATAGCAATCTCCCGGTGACACTCTTTAAAACGCGCCAGGGCTGGCCGGCGGATTAGCCGCATCGACGGGCGCATAGCTACGAGCCTGTTCGATCGAATATTTCTTTTCGATCACAGCCGCCTTTTCATCGATTTGAAAAGCCGCCGATACGATAGATTCTTTGGAAGCTTTGATCACGGCATCAGCGGTGGGACCTCTGATTTCAAAATAACCGTCCAAAGCCTTGGGCCCCTCCTCGATCTTGGTCGCCGTGACTCCTTCTGAGGAAGCCGGCACCGCGATTGACCATTGACTCGAGTAAAGAGTCTGCGTTTGATGGTCCCCATTTTGAACGCCACAGCGGACTTTGGCTACTGTGGGTTCGATTTGCTTTTCATCTATGCAGTAGAGGTAATAGCCAGGAACTGCTGGGATATCGGCTTGGGGTGAGGGAGGGGTCACCGGATCATTGGCAACCGGCTTGGTATCAGCGGCGCCTCGGCTCGCTGCCTGAGGCTTGGAACGGAGGCCCATACCGTTGCATGCGCCCAAAAAACTGAGCGACAGTAAAAGGAGAATGACTGGGTTCAAGGCTGGGGACTTTGAAATCATCGATTTGCTTTCGTCACAATATCTACGTTGAAGGTAGATTTTATTCCGTCTGAAACTGCCAACAGAATGCTGCGATTGAGTAGGTATAATATAACGATAAAAGCCAAAAAATTGAACCACGAAGATCCGAGCGATAAATCGGGAGATCTTTGCAAAAACGGAGCACCCTGAGACTGATGGTTAAAACTGAGATGTCAAATATTTCTCTTGTCCCCTCGGACGTATGATTTGGTCTCAGCTCTTGTCCAAGCGCATTCTGCGATTGTCTTGAGAGCCGGAAGATTTGGGTAAGATTAAAGTTTTTGACATAATTTGCCGTTACGGACCATGCACAAAAAGGTTTGGTAACCGACTCATCAGATCGATGAGTTCTCTGCCAGCATTTGCGTGCGCTTAGAGGGGGCAGATACAATGAAAGCAATTTTAGATGGCATTTTGCTCTGCGCTTTGCTACCAGCCTGCGGCGCTATGAACGAGGATCCTCCGTCCTACCTTAATACGAGTGGATCGAGTGATTTGAAGGCCGAGCGAGCCCGCATGCTCGAGCAGACCCTGGGCTGGAACGAAACCCTCGATTCGGTGAAACTAGGTCTTGCGGCCGATTCTCAGGTCGATGGTCGAAAGCTAGGCGAGATTATCGGCAGTGTCATCGCCGGTCGCGCGGATAATAAGCTCTGCAGTGCTTGTCATAATAACGTCGAAGCCGCCGGAGGTTATGGGACCGATGCGGCACCCGGCGCTGCCGACGCTAAGTTTAATCCCAAAGGTAAGTTCGGCCCAAGCGGACGTTCTTGGGTTGGTCCTGGAAGCTGGGCAGAAGGCTTTGTGACGAACAAGACCAAGCCCGCCAACCTTCAGATTATGGTCCAAGCCTGGATCAACAGCGGCTATAAATAAGCCCTGAGGTGAGCAAGGTCGTCTCTGTCTTGATAGAGAAACGGAATAGACGCGAAGATCAACTCCACAACCCTCTGGCAAGGACCCGACCTTGCTTTGAGCGTCATTTTCGGCTATTTTCCTGCTGCTCTTGTCTCACTGAAAAGGCTTATGCGTGAAAACTGATCAGGGATTTTTCGGTATTGCTCTTTACCGGCCCAAAACCCATCACAACTACGGCTCTCTCCTCCGGACGGCCCAGGTGCTCGGAGCGAATCATATCGCTATGATTGGCACGCGTTTTCACAAGCAATCCTCGGACACCTTTCAGGCCGAGCAGAGCTTACCCATCTTTGAATACGACTGTTTTGATAATTTTTATCGGCAACTGCCGCGTGGTACCATGCTGATTGCGGTCGAGCAGACGGAAGGTGCCGTGGACCTCGCTGCATTTGAGCATCCACCGCGTGCTGTCTATCTCTTCGGCGCTGAAGATATCGGTCTTCCTCCCGACATCATCAAGCGCTGTCATCGCGTCTTGTCACTGCAGGGAGACCGATCATTGAATCTGGCCGTCGCGGGATCAATCGTGATCTATCATCGCCAGGCTTTGCAAACGCGCCGGCATCCCTACCATACGCGTCGTGATGGGGCCGATCCCGGCGAATAGATCCAAGGTTCAGACCGATTTATTCGCTGACGGGGCTCGTCGGTTCTGAGACTTCCGCCTTCTTCAACCACTCATCCGCCATCGATTCCAGCTTCAGATTCAAGATCTGGCCCCGAACCTGAAACTCTACGGCTTCGTACTGGTGATCCGACCAGTCGATCGTCAAATAGATCTCCTCATCATCTTCCAGCAGAAACTCTTCGATGTAAGCGTCGATATAATCGATCATGAAAATAGCCGCTTCGGCTGGTTTCATCTCTTCCTTCTCGTAGAGCATGCGCGCT
>CANJJY010000448.1 GCA_947474445.1 Oligoflexaceae bacterium | reverse complement strand
CGACTTCGATGGTATTGCCATTGGCGTCGGTAAAATAACGAACCTTGATGTAACCGTGATTGCCCACCATACCTGAAAAAGTCTTAGCCTCAGTTTTGTAGGGCCAATACCAATGACCCAGCTGAGAGCAGGCTGCCGCTTGGGCCGTAGAAACGGGAAGGCAAAGAGGTAGGCTGCTGAGAAAGAGTCCAGCAAAGATCTTTAAATACGTACGCATCTGATCAATCTCCCCCATGAATTGCTTGGTGTAAACACGTCGGCCCCATGCCTCGAACACGGGCCACCATAGCCTTCCAGGGTATTCTTAGCAACAGCGGACGGACAGCAGGCTCAGACAAGGACCCTTATTACTTACAGTTGATAGCAGGCAATGTGGCCACTATTTTGATCGCCGCCGATGCTGCCGCAAAACCAAAACTTCCCGTGACGAAACTTGCGCTGCCGTATCCACCATCACAATCCAGGCGCGCCTGCGAAGAGGGTTCGCGGACTGTGCATATCTCCCCGTCTTTTCCCGGATACACGGGCGACTCCAAACTATAAACGGCGCGCACTCCGAGGGGACCCTCGCTGGGAAATTGAAAGTGAGTTCGAAGGTGACGCCGGGTCTGGCGCAAGAGAGCATCGTTGGTCGTTTCACTCAGATCAGCCATCCGAATCTGCGAGGGATCGCTGCGGCCTCCAGAACCACCGACACTGACCAAGGGAATTCCTCGCTCGCGGCATGCGGCGATCAAAAGGCACTTGTTTTTAGTGCTGTCGATCGCATCGATGATGACATCGAAGCCATCGCGCAGCAGCGTATCGGCTGTTTGAGCTGTAAAAAAATCTTGGACAGAAATAATGGTGGCATCCGGATTGATCGCTTGCAGACGCGTGGCCATCGCGCTCACCTTGGGTTCACCGATTGTATGATGGAGCGTATGGAGCTGGCGGTTGGTGTTGGTGATACAGATATCATCGAGATCGATCAGGGTCACATGCTGGATGCCGCTGCGTACCAATGCTTCTGCGGCCCACGAGCCAACGCCGCCGATGCCAATCACAGCGCAACGTGCCGTTCTCAATTTTTGCCAAGCGGTTCGCCCATAGAGGCGCGCGATACCGCTGAATCGGAGTTCATAAGAGTCCATAGTCAGGACCTTTCTTGGGGCCAGGGCGACTGCGAAGTGAGCAACCAGGGGGAACTGGCTTTCCTAACGGACTATCCTAGGGAAGTCCAGTTGCTTTTACGGGGAACTCTAATGATGTCACAATGACATAAATAACCTTGGTATTTCCGAGCTGTTCAAAAAATACACAATACGGCCAGGCCCTTGGTACCCAGCCTCTTCACGCTCATCCTTGATAAGTTTTCCACCGAGGCTGTGGATAACCTTAATCGCAACTAGTTATTTTGACGGAAAGTCTACTTGCCAGGCTTGGACGGGCAAAAGGCGCAAAAGAGCCCTGCGGAATCGGGGCTTTGGACTCTCACTTTTTTGCCCAAAAGGCTGGGTATTTTGGCTTCTTTCCTTTTTCGTTCGCGTTCGCGATGTGATATACGGACCCCTAGCACGAGGTAGAGGCTTTTCAAAAATAAATGGCGATGCTTGGGGGGAGAAGAGTGAGTCGTGATAATTCACCCGCAGAAGCGGAAGGATCTCTGAAAGTGAAATTGTCACCTCATCCATCGCCTGTCCCATTTCCTCGCGATCGTCTCACGATCTTGACAGAACATCCCCTCTGGCAACCTCTCATGCGTCTGGGACTTCATCTCTGCGATCGCGAGGAATGGCCGGGAGCTGAGGCATGGAATGAAATGCTCAACGAGGTGACCGCCTTTGAAGAGGCGACGAGTGGCCTTCGATTCGCCACAGAAATTCGTCCCGGATCCAGGCGCCGTCGCCGCGAAAAGAAAGAGGCTCGCCTGCAAGCTAATCCAGGACTTCGCAGTTACGAGGCACGATTGATCGAGCAGGGCGAAGTTGCGACCCGTCCCGAGCATCCCCATGATTTCTTCAATGCTTGGGTGTGGCTGCGCTATCCCTGGAGTAAAATGCGACTCCATCAACTCGCTTATCGCGCTCAAAAGGAACGCACTGATCCCACGCAAAGAAGCCGCTCGGCAGATAGCCTCACCTGCTTTGACGAAGGCGGTGTTTTCTATCGCTGTCCACGGGGCAGCTCCGTTACCGCGGTGAGGGCCCTCTTCGCTTCACGCGACGATCATGAAAAGATGGCTCTCTGCGCCGCACAGCGCGATCGCTTTGGAATCTTTGGGCACGGTTTAATGGAAGGCCTCCTGATGCAAGGGCTCTCGGCTGTTCAAGTCAGCTGTCTGGTGATCGAGGCCGAAACGGAGGAGGCTGAGGTCTGGGACCGCGCTCTTGCCGCTCAAATCGAAGCCAGCGTAGATTGTCGCGGCGACTGGGGTACAGTGCCCTTTGCGGCTTTATGGGGTTTTTGAACTCCCTCTTAAGTGTTGAATCTACAAGAAAAAACAACAATTATTATGACGCGTAAGAAAAATTCTTAATTTTTTGCCAAGTTCTGCCGATAAGCATCCATAAGGGGATGGCCAGAGGGCCTATCGGTCACAAGGTAAAAGGGTGAGGAACTCATATGCGCGCTTGGTCGGTTTGGGGAACCATGTTTAGTTTGGTATGGGTTCTCGGTGGCTGCGGAAGTCCTGAACCTGTTGCGACGGGTTACAAGAAGCAGTTGCAGCCAGCCGCTGCCACACCAAATCCTACGCCCGACGCGCCAAAGACCAACGATTCAACACCGGTCGCAGCGAATCTAGCGAATGGTCAGGCTATTTATACAAAGTCATGCGCAAGCTGTCATCTGGCCCTCGCCAGCTCTCTCAAGGCGAACAAGACGGCAGCCGAAATCGAAGCAGCCAAGCCACCCACCAATGCGGCTCACACGTCCATACCTGTCGCCGATTGGCCAACAGGGCAAAAAGCTATCGATGTTGCGGCTGCTCTTAAGCGATAAGAGAAGAGGCATCAAAAGAAATGGGAACCATCGGGTTCCCTTTTTTTATGAAGCTGAGCGCTTCTTGTTTTGCATGTCTTTCAAACGTCCGTACTCATCGCGCATCAGAATGCGGCCTTTCGATTCGGTGCTAGCCAGCTCTTT
>CANJJY010000447.1 GCA_947474445.1 Oligoflexaceae bacterium | reverse complement strand
CGTACAAGCTTGGTCAGTCGCACGATTTTACTACTGGGCATAGGCTTAGTCTTACCCTGCTGGCCCGGACTTTCTGGGGTCGCTCTGGCGAAGGCTAGGTCTCATCCAGGCCTTATTGAAACGCCGACCGGACCGATCGCTCCTCCCGTCTGGATCAACCACGATGCCATCAATCCTCTTCCGCCTGCTGCCAGCGAAGATCAACTGCGTTTCCTACCGGTTTTCGCCTTCACGGACGGAACCTGTCTACCCGCTTCCACATTCAACAGTGAGGGAGAGCTCGGTGGAGGTTTAAAGGCCTCAGGAAAAATGGATGGCGAATGTCTGGGCTACGATGCCGCAAATATTTACGTACAAACGGCTCAAGTGGGCGAACAGAAGGTTTACCTTTACGCTCTTTATTATCCCAAAGACGGGTCCATGCCGAACAGTGTGGGCGGCCATCGACACGATTGGGAACACGTTCTCATTTGGACAAAGGATGGGGTAGCGAGCGATGTGACTTTCAGCCAACACTCGGGCTGGTACACTCTCAATCGCGAAAAAATACGTTGGGAAGACACCCATGCGGTCGTCTATGTGGGTAAAGCCAAACACGGGATGTATCACGGACCTAACAATGGTCCCGGGGGCATTTCCGAAGGCCTTTGCTACTTCTGCGATACGCGGACCGATCCAGGCCTAAGATGGTTTGCCCCGCACCGCTTGGTCGCCTTCGAAAGCATGACCCCTCGTCAACAGGAATTGCTCCAGGCTGATATCTGGGGGAGTGCCAATTCGCCGTTTAGAACAGACCTGTTCCCTGCGCGTCCTCTCGCCATTGCCGCGGGAGAACTTTGTCATGATCGGGGCTGCAGCTGCGACCTTGAAAAAGGCTCCTGTCCCGGCTTTCCATAATCAGTCGGTGCGCGGTTTACGCCTCAGCTGCTTCTTGATAGAGTAGAACATTCTTCCCTACTCTATCTGTGAAACGGACCCTCATGCTGACTCTTCGACAACTCGTCAATCGTCGCTTACTGACCGCATTTATCATGGGTGCAGCCTCAGGCTTGCCTCTCCTTATAACCATCACCCTCATGCAAGCCTGGGCTAAAGATGCTTCGATCAATCTTGCGCAAATAGGGTTTATGTCGCTGGTCGGGCTACCTTATACCCTCAAGTTCCTTTGGGCCCCTATCTTCGATCGTTTTTCTCTGCCCTTTCTGGGCCGTCGCCGGGGTTGGCTCTTCACGACTCAGTTGCTCCTCATCCTTTCGATCTGGGGCATGGGTCTCTGTCAACCGGCGGAAGCCAACTGGGGACTGCCGGTGTTTGTTGGCTTTGCTTTTTTGGTGACTTTTTTTAGTGCAAGCCAGGATATTTTGATCGATGCCTACAGGCGGGAAGATCTCACGCAGGCAGAATTGGGGCTAGGTTCGTCTTACTATATTTACGGCTATCGATTGGGCATGCTGGCTGTCAGCGGCGGTGGATTGATCCTTGCCGATACACTGCCTTGGAATATCGTCTTCTTCATCATGGGTGCGTGCCTCATCCCGGCCTTGATCACGACGGTGACCTCCCCCGAACCTCGCCTGACGGAAATTCCCCCTCGCACTCTGCGCGAATCAGTGGTTGAGCCTTTTAAAGAATATTTTTCTCGTGATCAAGCGTGGCTGATGTTGTCTTTCATCTTGCTCTATAAGGTCGGAGACAATATGGCAGCAGCGTTAACGACGCCTTTTTATCTAGAAATGGGATTTTCCAAGACCGAGGTGGGTGCGATCGTCAAGCTCTTCGGCTTTTGGGCGACCATGTTAGGCGGTTTTGTCGGTGGACTTGTTTTGTTAAAGACAGGGATCAACCGCGCGCTCTGGCTGTTCGGATTTTTGCAGATGGCTTCAACGGCGGGATTCGCCCTGTTGGCATCGCGCGGCCATGATATGGCTTTGCTAGCGGGCGTCGTTTCGTTTGAGAATCTAGCCTCGGGCATGGGTACGGCAGCGTTCACAGCGTTTATGGCAAATCTGGCGAACAAACGCTTTACGGCGACTCAGTATGCGCTGCTCACGAGTTTGATGGGGGTACCCCGGGTGATCTTAAGCTCTGTGACAGGAGTGATGGCGACCAATTTAGGTTGGCTGTCGTTCTTTATCTTCTGCACCCTGATCGCAATTCCTGGCATGTTGATGCTAGCGCGTTTTGCACCCTGGTCTCAGTCTCAGCCACCTGCCACTCATTGAGATGAACTCGCCTGGTAGATCCCCGTCGGATGCGAGGCAAGCGCACGCGGCAAGAGACTTTCAAAGAATGGCAGAGGCGCTTCGGGCCCTTGATACCAGCGCTTATAGTAAAAGTAGTTACGCATGACGAGCTTTACATAGGACCGCGTTTCCCGATAAGGAATGCGTTCGATAAACACAACCATGTCGTTGCTATCAATGTTTTGGATCCAACGTTCGGTCGCCCGTGGATTCGCGTTATAGCTCGTCAGGACGAAGACTGGATTTTTGTACTTCTGAAAGAGCCGATGCACGTGCTGCACCCCGAGAGCGATGTTAACTTCCGGATCGTTGAGCGCTGAGTCATCTCGATTAACGCGATGGATGGCTTCCAACTGAGCGGCATTCACATAATCGCTCTTCATTCCTTTGACTTCCATCCGCGCGGTGCCGGGCATCAGCTGCATGAGCCCGCGCGCGCCTACCATCGACTGGGCCTTAGGATTGAAGACACTTTCCTGCCGGATAATGGCACTTACATAGCTAGGATCGATATCGAGCTTGCCTGCGTACTGATCGATGAGCTCAGCAAAAGATTGGGGAAATAGAACGCGTTCCATCCCGCGGGGGAGACCGATACGGTAGGATTTCGGCAGGTTCTGATAGATGCGGACCGCACCCAGCCAATCGCCAGCTGCATACTGAAAAATGGCTTTGACCAGCTGCCGATGGGTATCCTGATCTTTGCTCGGGATTTCTTTAATTTCGCAGGACGCGTCGTCTTTCATGCCATAGATGAGGAGTTTTTCCGCACGCGTCAGGATCATGCGATCTGCTTCATTGAATTCGGCGAATAGATCATCTCTACTGAACACCGGCGCATGGAGCGGAGGCAGCATGAAATGTTTGTGGGTCATACGTTCGAGAGCATAT
>CANJJY010000446.1 GCA_947474445.1 Oligoflexaceae bacterium | reverse complement strand
GGATAAGTCCCTCGGCTGGTTTTCTGTATCACCTGACCTCGTCACGCTGATTGCCTATGCTGAGAGCATCAGTCAGGCGAGTGAAGGTGCCTTTGATGTCACGGTCGGTCCTCTGCTTCAGATTTGGGGCTTTGGTCCTTATAAAAGGACGCTCAAGAAACTACCGTCCGCCCAAGAAGTCGAGCGCGCCCGCCGCGAAGTCGATTTTCACCGTCTGGTCTGGCGAAAGAATCCGCCCGCTCTGAAAAAGAAAAAGGCGAGCGTCCTCGTCGACGTCTCGGGTATCGCGCAGGGCTATTCTGTCGATGTCATCGCTCAGTTGCTCGATGGCAAAGGTCTGGCTCATTACATGATAGAAATCGGCGGTGAAGTGCGCACGCGAGGCAACAAAGGGATCGACGGCCCCTGGCAGATCGCGATTGATAGTCCTTCAGTGGAACCCACAGCAACCAGCCTCATGGTGGCGCTCAAAGATATGAGTCTTACCACAGCGGGCGATTATCGTAATTATTTTGAAAAAGATGGACAGCGCTTCAGTCACATCCTTGATCCCCGCACAGGCCATCCCATCCAGCATCAGCTGGCTGCCGTCACCGTGATGGCACCGACCGCCCTGGAAGCCGATGGTTGGGATACGGCTCTACTCGTGTTAGGACAGGAGAAAGCCAGGGCTTTGATTAAAGAAAAAGACCTGGCGACCTACCTCATCAGGCGGGAAGGCCAGAATTTTATAGGCGAGACGAGTCAATCCTTTGCCCCTTTTGTCAATTCATCGAAATAGCCTTCCTTGAAAGCTTTAGATTATTCTTTAAGAGCATGTTTTTATTGATATATATGCACCTCATTAAAAGCGCGTTGGAGCAGCCGGCCAACGCGTTTTTTTGTTAATGTTTGAGGGAATTTTGGTCGAAAGGCAAATGCTGGACGCGTTCAAGTACGAAAGGATTAAAAGCATGAAAATTTCAAGGTCGCACCTTTCCATCCCCGGAGCCGCTCTTTGCTTGGGGCTTTTGAGCTGCGGGGCTGATGCTTTTAAACCCATCCCAGTCGAAAAAAGTACTCCTGCATCGAGTGATACCACCACTGGGTCATCCCCTCAAGCCGGGAAGAGTGGCGATACCAATAGCAATGCGCCGAGCGGCGGTACAGCGGGAAACCAGACGGCGGACACCCAGAACCCGCAACCTGGAGCGGACAATACAGCTCCCAATACGGTCGCACCGCCTCCCGCACCGACAGCTCCGGCTCCCTCGGGAGCTGCGAGTACGGGCACGGTCGCTCTTTCCTTTACCCCCATTCGGTATCCGGCAGCTAATTATCCAGCTTTTGTCTATGCGATCTGGGTGACGGATAGCGGCGGCCGTTATGTAAAAACGATAGACGCGCGTGCCGCCACGCGCATTCGCTATCTCAACCTCTGGTTGACGGCTGCCGGTGTCGCTGCCAACACAGCGACCGCGCAAAATCCCGATGGCAATACCGGCGCCAGCATCTCCTTTCCCGGGACGCCTGCGGCTATCGCTAAAACCTGGGATCTCAAAGACAAGGCCGGCGTCGCCGTGCCTCAAGGTAACTACATCATCAACTTTCAAATGACGTCGGCTAACAACGCAGGCGTCAATCTTCAGGTCCCCATCACCATAGGTCCGGCGGGCGCGACCAAAGCAGATACTTCGCAGACGACTGGCATCACCGCCGTCAGCGTCAAGCATACACCGTGATTCTATGGTCATTGGATGAGGGGGGCTTCAGGCGTAATGCCTCAGCCCTAGAATCTGAATTCGACTCCAAACGCCCACCTTGATTCCAGTCTATCGAAGATCACGTAGTCATCAAAGCCACTCTGTTCGAGCAGGCTACTCCCCGAACTTCTGGAATAACCCAAACTCAAACCGAGATTGGAACGGGGTTCGTAGTCGAGCGAAGCACTGAAGCCATAAACTTGATCGGGCCCATGGTTGAGCGCCGGAGATCCACCGCCTTCATAGCTGACTTCGTGATAGAGAATCTCAGCATAAAAGACTTCATAGGCCACGCTCCACTTCTTATGAAGGAGCAGGCTCGCCCCCTGCTGCACGCGCGCCCGCATGAGCGGCTGAGGTTCTGCCTCCTCACCGTTGGCGGGCGGCGTCGAATCATAGGCTGTGATGTAATAGGACAGGCTACCGCGGAGCGAAAGCTTCAATCGTTCATGCCAGGGTCTCTCCGCCCCGAGACTCAGCGTAGGCACCGAATAGACTTCACTGGCCATCGAGTCTTTTGAGAGCGGCAGGGAAGCACTGAGAGAAGCCGACCAGGAATAGCTGGAAGGCTGTTTCTCGGGGCGATAGACGCCGCCGAACACCAGATCCTGAATTTCAAATTCTTTGCGGCTGCTGTCGATATAGATGTTTTGAACGACACCCTGTTTCAGAAAACCGCTCCACTTGCGCCCCCACGATCGATTGATCCCCACATCCCAAATAAGAAAGGGATCAGCCTCGGTAAAGGCTCCCAAATAAGTACCTGAGGCACTGCCCGACCAGCGTGGCGGCTGAGGTTCGGGCGGTAGACCTTCGGCACGCCTCAGTTCGGCTGCCTCCGCATCGGACATCTTTTCATCGTCGATCGGCTGATTCATGGGTTCGGCGATGACGGGGATATCGCTGGGGAGAGGCAGATCCATCGACTCAGACTCTCCCTGCGCAACTTTTGGGGCATCCATAGCGAGCAGCTGCCCCCCGTTGAGGGACAGGCCGAGGAGGAGGCTGTGAAGGATCAACGACACTCAGGGGCCTTTCCTTCTGTGATCGTAAAGAAATTGCGGTAGCTATTGAGGATGCCTCCCACGTTTTGATTCGCTATCAATGCGGCGCCATAGGGATTTTTAGTCAAACCCGCCACGTAGTAGTCACCATTGATGCGAATCACCGCGACGGTGGGTTCGTCGGCAAAATAGGGGTCAGTCGTCGTGTTGTAGGTCGGCGACACCTGACCGAAGGTCAGGACCGCAGGTGGCGTGCCGAAAGCATCGACGTCGGTATTAAATGCCGTTTCAAAGGAAGCTTTGCGAAAACAGGCGATGCGCATCAGATCGATCGCGACACGGCCCCCACCGAAATCAAAATTGCTCGCTGCATTCAAAGCGAAGTACGTTCGTCCGAGATCGTTGAAACCTGCGAACATGTCT
>CANJJY010000445.1 GCA_947474445.1 Oligoflexaceae bacterium | reverse complement strand
GGTCGAGCTGGGCTTTGCTTCAATAGCAACTTGGGAAGTGGGACGCGAGGCTCTGGCGCGGATGCGCGGCCATGGGTGGCCCGGTGTAGCGGCTCACGCGCTCGATCTCTATAAGGGCTCGGCACTGGCGCGCATCGCTCAGCTCTCTGCCGAGAGACAAGCCAGCACACTGATCGTCAATCCCCCGCGCCAGGGTCTCAAGCACCTAGCGCGCCTTCCCGCTCAGCTCCCGCATCTGTCCCAACTGCTCTATATCTCCTGTGATCCGACTTCGCTCGCCTCTGATCTGCGCGTTTTGATCAAGCAGGGTTTTGAAGTCCTCAGCATGCAGCCGCTCGACCAATTGCCTCAAACTCCGCACGTTGAGATCCTGGTTCACTTGAGTCGTTAGAGCTTTTGGTGAATTTACAGGCTTGCTCCGCTCTGCCTGCTTGCTTAAAGTAGAGAAACCTCGATGCCGAGTGGGAGGAAATATCTATGTCACGCCTACTTTTGGTCTGTTGCTGGCTGGCTCTGCTCGATGGATCCTGTCGGCGGCGGCCGCCTATGCCGCGCCCCGTGCCTCTAACGCCACCGACCTCAGAGCCAAAAACGCTGAGCCAGGGAGTGGGATCCTCCCTTCATTGATGTTATGCGTATTTAACTTGCTATCTTTCGTCTCGGTTGGAGTCCCCGAAAGATATGATAGGCCACACTCACGAGAGGCACCACTTCACAGGCTGCCTCTCGCTCAACCGCGGCGTGAGGCATTCCATAAACGACGCAGGATTCTTCGTCCTGAGCAATGGTATGAGCCCCGCGCTGCCTGAGGGCGAGTAGCCCGTCCGCACCATCTTGCCCCATACCCGTGAGCAAGGCAGCCGCGATCGAATATTTTTTAAGGGGAACAAGCGATTGAAAGAGGTAGTCGACCGAGGGCCGATGGCTTCTGATAGGCGCCTCGTTGCTTAACTGGATATAGAGTTTCCCGCCCTGCTCGCGCACGCCCATGTGCTGGGATCCTGGTGCGATATAAACATTCCCCTGTTTGAGCTCCCAGCCATCCTCCGCTTCGCGCACTTTCACTTTACAGATATGATCGAGCCTTTCCGCGAAGGCGCGCGAGAAGGCGGCCGGCATATGCTGAACGACCAAAGTGGGAGGAGCCTCAGCCGGAAAGCGCGTCAGCACCTGCCGCAGCGCTTCGATCCCTCCGGTCGAAGCGCCGAGCGCTATCAGTTGACCGGGAGCGCTTACATGCCGAATCAACTCCTGCCCCTGATCTTTTACTTCCTTGATGCGGCGCTGGATCGGCCGCTTATGCTGGAGCGCGCCGCGCACGACGGCTCGCATGCGTTCCACCTCGGCGGCGAGCGGTATCCCTTGCGGCTTTTCGATATAGTCGACCGCACCGAGTTCAAAGCATTTGAAGGCTTCGATTCCGTCTTCATACGATACGGAACTGATCATGACGATAGGCGGATAGTTTTTATGCTGGATCGAGCGGAGATAACTCAAGCCATCCATCTTCGGCATATGGATATCCAAGGTCATGACGTCGGGCTTCAGTGCTTTGAGCAGTCGTTCCGCATGAAGCGGATCTTCTGCTTCACCGATGATATCAAAGCCGCTCTCCTGATTCAGAATATGCCGCAGCATGCGCCGTACCGTCGCCGAATCATCGATGATGAGAACCTTGATCGTCGGGGGTCCGAGTCGTTCCGGAACGCCGGCCGGCGCCTTGGTCTCTATGGCGGCACCGCCCGTCTGGTAGACGGAATTGCCGATCACTTTGTAGCCTGTCTTCAAGTTACTGATGGATTCTGAGTGACCGAGAAAAAGAACACCGGAAGGGACGAGGGCCCGATCGAGATCCGTGACGATCTGCAGAACATCTTCTTGACGAAAGTAGATGAGGACATTGCGCAGAAAGATGATATCGACATGTTCAAAGGGTAATTTGGAAGACAGCAGGTTGTGCTGCTGAAAGCTGCAACGGCGAAGGATCGCTTCTTTGATGCGATAAAGATGCGAGATGTCCCCTGTCCCCTGATCGAAGTATCTCTTCCTCAGTTCCGGATGAATCGTGCCTACCGCCGTGGCATTAAAGATGCCTTTTTTGGCTCGTTCGACCGACTGAAAGTCGATATCTGTTCCCATCACCTGAAAGGGATAATCCACTTCACGCATCCCTTTCTTTCGAAACGTTTCAGCGAGAAGGATGGCCAGGGAATAGACTTCCTCGCCTGAGGAGCAAGCTGCTGACCAGATCCGAATCGGACCACCTCGCTGGAGGAGACCAGGGAGCAGGTGATCAAAGAGAAAATCAAAATGATCGGGCTCTCGAAAAAACTCGGTGGTATGTGTCGTCATGAGAGAGACGAGTTCGGGAATCTCTTCGCTGCGATGTTCGGTGAAATACTGCGCGTAGTCTTCGATACCGTCGATCTGGAGAAAGCGAGCCCGCCGCATAAGTCGCGTTTCGACCAGCATTCGCTTTTCCGTATCGAGCGTGATGCCGCTGATCGCCTGCACGGTATCCATAATAGACTGAATGGTATCGCCATGCCGCCGCGAAATACGCTTCAGAATTTGCAGGATGTGTTCGGTTTTAAAGGGCTTTTGGAGGACGTCTATCGCTCCGAGGCGGCAGGCACGTTCAATGATTTCAGGGTCGACGTTACCGGTGATGAACACCCAGGCAGGCCGCTGGCTGAGCCTCCCGCTGATTTCCTCTAAAAACGTTAGTCCACTTCTATCGGGCATATGAATATCGGAAAGGACGATATCAAAACTCGCGATATCAAGCTGTTCAGCTTCAAACGTCGATATTGTCTTGACGACCTCGTAGCCTTGTTCGATCAATAGCATCTCGAGCAGAAAAGCTATATCGGGTTCATCATCAATGACGAGGACGCGCGATTTCTTAGACGTCATCGGAGCCGCTCCTACAACGAAACAGGGGTGCGCAAAATTTCTTGCCTAGATCCAGGCACTAGCCGACACGCCAGCGTGAATCCGAACGCGACACCTCGTCTTCCTTGACCGTATCACCCCTGCTTTGCGGTAGGTTGATGACCGTCCCCGCACTCGCGGTGGAAGATGAAGGAGAGGCATAGACCCCATCGCGGTGCGATGAAGGGCTCTGCCCGCGGGCCGCGTCGGACTCAGATCGATTCGATTTGGTCTGAGCTGCATAGACTGCAT
>CANJJY010000444.1 GCA_947474445.1 Oligoflexaceae bacterium | reverse complement strand
TGGCGAGCATGTTGAAAGCCTTCGCCAATTCACCCTTTTTGCGCCAAGCCAGACCAAGATTGTAGCTGAGTATCGTGGTCAGTTCTTGATTTTTGAGGATCTTGAGCGCTGCTTCGTAGGTGAGAATCGCTTGATCGAGCTGATTCTTAGAAACCAAACCGACTGCTACATTATTGAAGTCGCGGGCCATCTGTTCAACATCTTCGACTTCGTTCAAAAGCTTCATGGCCGCTTGGAAGTTACCTTGTTTGAACTCAAACTTGCCTTCTTCGACGTCGACGGTTTTATTGGTCGGATCCGTGGTACGGGCTTGGGCAAAGGCTTCGCGAGCTTTTTCAGGCAAATCCGCTTCGCCAAAGGTCACGCCGAGGCTCACCAGCGCTTGCACGTTGTAAGGCGCGACGAGGGTGACATTCTGCAGCAGCTTGATGGCTTCGGAGTGTTTGCCGAGTTTGGACTGCGTGCGGGCCAAGAGGAGGGAGGCTGGGTGAAAATCCTTGGTGTCGGCCAGAGCTGCTTCGAGGGAGCGGTGGGCTTCCTGATAATTTTCTTCTTCGAAATAGACCTGTGCATCGAGCGTGAGAGCTCGATGCTTGAAAGTTGGGGTTGCGAGGACGGGCTTGATGACCTCGTGGGCCTGGGGGAAATGTCGATCGGCGCGAAGTTTCTTCGCCTCGCGGATCCTGAGCTCTGAGGGATCGATTTTCTCTTCTTCGGTGATAACGTGGCTGATCAGCTGCATCGCCTCGTCTTCTTCGAAGGGAAGGGGCAGAATGTTTTCTATCCCCATGTGCTTGATGAATTGCAGTTCTTGTTTGGTGATCTGCGTGGAATAAATGATAAAGGGGATGTGGTGATACTGCTCCTTGGATTTGACCCTTTGGACGAAGATAGTGCCGGGCATGGGACTCAATTCCCAGGCGGCAATGATGAATTGAATCCGTTTGGCCTCGATCAGACCCAAGGCTTCTTCGGGATCGTTTGATAGGGTGATCGACTGAAACTGAAGTTTGCCCAGTAAGACTCTGAATTTCAGAGCATTATCCTGGTTGTTGTCGAGGATCATAAAACGCGTTATGGTTCTATCCGCCAGAGTCATGTGTCACGCCTCTCCGACTGTTCCTAAACCTTATTGTAACATTTTCCTGACAGGGCGCATAAGAATTGGGCGACAGGGAGCGAAAAGGGGCCTTGCGGCGGCAGAACCAGGAGATTTAGCATGCAGCTTAAAGCATATTCTTCAATTCGGGACATCGGCCCTGAAGCGTGGCGGGCCCTCGAATGCAAGACATACCCTTTCCATGACTATAGCTTCCACGAGGCTCTGGAGATGACGGGAAGCATCGGCGGAGAGAGCGGATGGCAGCCGCTTTACCTCACCCTGCATGATGAGAAGGGCCTCGCCGGGGCCCACGTTGTATATGTAAAAAAACATAGCTACGGGGAATATATCTTCGATTGGGACTGGGCGCGTTTCTATGCGCAGCAAGGCGTTCCCTACTACCCCAAACTTGTGAGCGCCTTGCCCTTTACGCCAGCGACCGGGCCGCGGCTCCTCACCCGCGCGGGTGAGCCAGCCGCCACTCTGGGGCCCGCCCTCGTGCAAGCGGCTCTCGACGTCGCCGCAAAGATGCGGATGAGTTCCTTTCACGCTCTCTTTCTCGATCCGAGCGAAGTGGGTATATTCACTGGTTCCGGAGTCGTGGAGCGGCACTCGCTCCAGTATCACTGGCACAACCAGGGGTATTCCACCTTTGACAATTATCTGGAAGGCTTCGTCGGAAAAAGGCGACGAGATATTGTACGCGAGAGGCGCCGCGCTCAAGGTCACGGCCTAGTCATCGAGCGACTCAGCGGCAGTCAGCTGCGAGCGGAACACGGGGAAGCCATGGAAGAGCTTTACCTCAGTACGGCGGAGAAAAAAGAGGCCATTCCCTATCTGCAGGCTGGATTTTTCCGCCGCGTTTTTGAAACGATGGCCGATCGCATCTTGTTTGTGACCGCCCGCGCGGGCGATCGCATCATCGCCGGCTCACTTAATTTCATGAAAGGCGATCACCTCTACGGTCGCTACTGGGGAGCGCTGGCCAGCTATCCCGACCTTCACTTTGAACTGTGCTATTACCAGACCTTGGATTTTGCGATCGAACATAAATTGTCTTTGTTCGAAGCGGGCGCGCAGGGCGAGCATAAGATTCAAAGGGGATTTCTCCCGCAGGTGATTCGCAGTGCGCATCGCATCTTTGATCCGCGCCTGCGGCCGGCTATCGAACACTACATAGGCGAAGAGCAAAGAGTGATGGCGCAGGCTATGGAAGAACTAGGACGGCAAAATCCCTTCAAATCTTGAGCGTTCGACTCTAAGCTTTTTTCAAGTAAGCCGTGACCAGCACGATATGCGTGCCATTCACCCGACCTTCGATCAACTTGGGATCGTCGGTGAGCCTGATGTTCTTGACCGTAGTTCCGCGTTTAGCCGTAAAATTCGCACCCTTGACCACCAGATCCTTGATCAGCGTGACGGTATCGCCTTCGAGCAGGGGCGTGCCGTTGCTGTCTACCACGACCGTCGGGGACCCCGTAACTTCGGCATGAACCAAGCCCGCATCCGCCCACTTTTGTACCTCGTCATCGAGATAGAGCTGACCGAGCAAATCCTGAGCCCAGGCATTATCACCCAGCCCTTTTAGAATGCGGTAGACGAGAACCTGGACGGCAGGATGCTCGCTCCACATGCTTTCTTTCAGTCCATACCATTGAGTTGCGTCACCAGCGGCCGGCGCCGCGATCCGCTCTCTGCAGACGGAGCAGATCAAAGCACTGGAATAAAGTTCGGTGTCCTTGCGCGGCGTTACTTCATAGACGCTCAGATCGGCGGTTGATGCGCAGAGCTCGCAGTGATGGGAGGCTCTTTGTTTTAAGGTGGCTTCGATATTCATGTCACACTTCCGTTCGGGTAAGGTCAGGGTCAGAATGGGTTAAATTAACAGGATAGACTGAGACAGAAAAGCAAGCTTTTAGCACAATCTGAGGACTCAAGTCAGGAGCAAAAGACGCAGATTCCGGCTAGAGCACGGGCGCAAAAAGTCGCGCCAGACTCGCCAGAAACCTTTTAAACCAAGGCATGCGCGCCCAGTCATCAGCTTTTACCTGGCGGCTGTTCGCAAAATCTTTCTCCAGCATGGCCGCAACGGCGCTGGCAAAGCC
>CANJJY010000443.1 GCA_947474445.1 Oligoflexaceae bacterium | reverse complement strand
TGGCGATTGTATGAGCTCGGCAGGGCGACAGGCGGTCAAATATCTGCTGTTGAGAGCGCGATATAGCCACCTTCGGCTCGGCTTCGATCAAAAGACCGATGGAGGTTCCATCGGCGACGAGATGAATCGATTGGAATTTCTTGAGCAAGGGGTGAATCTGCTCGATGAAGTTTTCGAGGGCGAAGGTCCGCTCGGCGCAAAAGCTGAATTGACTTTGCCAATCGTGAATCACGGCCCTGGCCTCGGACTCATCCCTGAGCTGGCGCGACTGGGCAATGCTTCCCCAGGACTCAGCTTCGCGCAGGTCGATAGGCGTCTGACTGTTGCACGCTAAGCTAATGAGACGAACCAGATAGGCTGCTGCCTGCGAGTCGCGAGGATCGAGCCAAGCCGAGACTTGTGTTTGTTTCTGGCCATGCCAGTGCAGCTCGTCTTTGAGGTCTTCCCCTTGCAACTGATAGATGCGGACCAAGAGGTGATAGGCCTCGAGTTCGGTCAGGCGCTCGATCCGGCCGACAGCCTGTCCCTTCCGCGCGAAAAGGAGATGAAAGGCCTCCGGGTTTTTTGCATTGAGCTCGCGGAGCACTGGCGATTGTAAGGCATGAGAGAAGCGGTCCCCCAGGGAAGCCTGAAGGCAGACGATCGATTGCCGAAGGGCTTCCCTGAACTGGATCAGCCCTTCAAATCGCTTCTTTTTGATACTGTCGTCCGACATAAGCCGCCAACACTTATTTGAATCGCTCGTTTCTGTTCATGCTATCGGAAAAAAGCCAGCAAAATTGAGCGGCGTTGGGACAAACGGTAAGAAAGTCGGCGGCGCCAAAGGCAAGTGCCTGATTATAAGAGGGAAAATTTAGAACTCGCTGCGAGCATGCTCCCAGAATTTGATGCCGTATTGATAGGCAGAGTAGTAAGAAAAAAGGATAGATATCCAAAGGGTCAGTATACCTGCGGTATGGTAAGGAGCGCTCTTGGACAAAAGCAAAATGATGGCGACATCCTGAAAGGCAGTTTTTATTTTCCCAAAACCGCTCACCTTGATGGACAAACCTTGCTCGGCTGCCGCCAGTCGCAAGCCGGAGACGGCTAGTTCACGGCAAAGGATCAGGACGGTGATCCAACCGGCGAGCACGCCCGCATCAGTGAGGATGATCAGGGCTGATGCCACCAGCAACTTGTCGGAAATGGGGTCAAAAATCTCGCCGATTTTGGTGACATTGTCCATTTTTCGGGCGATGTAACCATCGAGGAAATCAGTGAGAGCACCGAGCGCGAAAAGCAAGGCGCAAAGATAGTTCAAAATCTCGATATCCCAAGGATAGAGAAGGCACATCAAGGGGATGATGAGGACGCGCGCCAGGGTCAGCTTGTTCGGGAGATTTTTCAGCCAACCTTTGAGACCACTTCGGCTTGATTCGGTATCCATTCAACTCTCTCTGCTCATTGCTCAACTATGCGCCCGCAAGCTCGAACCCTTGGATGCGACGTCCCCCACGGAAGCTGTGGTGAGTCGACGGTTCCAAGTTCAGGACACGTATGATATGGAGACCCCCAGTGGTCGTTGATCGACGGAGAATCCAACTCGACGACGTGAAGCATGCAGAACGTAGCCACTATAACTGAATACCCTGGCTGATGACCATGGGATTTGCAGAGATCGCCATGAGCTGCAGGCAAAGTCTCAAGTCGGCAACGCGAAGGAGGTGCATCAATGACACTTACGATTCAAACTGAACACTTGGTGATCGGTTCTGGCATTGCCGGCTTTATGCTGGCTCACAAGCTTAGCCAGTTCGGCAAGGTCGTTGTCATCTCAAAGCAGTCCGCTTCAGAAAGCAACACGAGCTACGCACAGGGCGGGATTGCCAGCGTGTTGAGTCCCGACGATTCCTTCGATCGCCATATCGCCGATACTCTCGAAGCCGGAGCTGGGCTTTGTCATCGCGACATAGTTCAAATGGTCGTCGAACATGGGCCCCAGATGATTAAAGAACTGATCGATCTTGGGGTCGACTTTACCCGAGACGGTGACGCATCGGCCTTGCAGCCTTACCACTTGACGCGCGAAGGGGGGCATTCAGCGCGCCGGGTCATTCATGCTGAAGATTTGACCGGGCGCGAGGTTGTCCGCGCGCTGATTCAATCCTTGATGAAAAATCCGAACGTTCAAGTTCTCGAGAACATGTTTGCCATCGATCTGTTGACGACGGACAAGTACCATCCGCGATTTGGTGAAAATGTCTGCCTCGGCGCTTACGTGCTGAATCGCACAAGCGGGGAGATCTTTCAGATTCGCAGTCATGCCACCTATCTGTGCACGGGTGGTCACGGCAAAGTTTACCTTTACACCTCAAACCCCGATGTAGCGACCGGCGACGGTTTAGCCATGGGCTGGCGCGCGGGGTGCAAAGTCGCCAACCTTGAATTCATGCAATTTCACCCGACTTGTCTTTACAGCAGCAAGGCTAAAACCTTTCTGATTTCCGAAGCCGTGCGCGGCGAAGGCGCTATATTAAAGACCGCTCAGGGCGAAGAGTTCATGCAGAATTATCATCCCCTCGAGTCTTTGGCGCCGCGCGATATCGTGGCCCGCGCCATCGATTCGGAAATCAAAAAGAGCGGGACGCCTTTTGTCTATCTCGATGCGCGGCCGATAGGCGAAGCCAAGATTCGCGCGCACTTTCCCAATATTTACAATTTTTGCCTCGAGCAGGGCATCGACATGACCAAGGAAATGCTGCCTGTGGTGCCTGCCGCCCACTACAGCTGCGGGGGTTTGGTAGTCGATTCATGGGGGCGGACGACCGTTAACAACCTGTTCGCCATCGGCGAAGTCGCTTGCACCGGGCTTCACGGGGCTAACCGCTTAGCTTCGAACAGTCTGCTCGAAGCTCTCGTCTTTGCCGAGCGGGCGGCGCAATGGGCTCGGGCTCAAAGCTGGCAAGCTCTTCCCACGGCCGAAGTTCCCAACTGGAATAGCTCCAGCGTCATCAACGAAGACGAATTAGTCGTCCTGACTCATACCTGGGATGAAATTCGTCGCATTATGTGGAACTACGTCGGAATCGTAAGATCAGAAAAGCGTCTGCAGCGCGCCCTGGCAAAAATCAATGCCATTCGGCAAGAGCTCCAGACCTATTATTGGTACCACGAAATTGATACGGCCCTCCTCGAAGTCAGAAATCTCGCCGATGTCGCGTTTCTCACGATACGCTGTGCGA
>CANJJY010000442.1 GCA_947474445.1 Oligoflexaceae bacterium | reverse complement strand
GTGTGCTGCTCTACCAGCTGAGCTAAGAGCCCATTTTTACAGATCCGAACGCTTTGCGTTGGGAAGTAACTATCTACAGTCGCACCCATTTTGTGTCAACTTTTTTTTGCAGATAATTTCAAAGATCCGTCCGATTGATTTTTGAGCACACTTCTCCTAGTATGAGGCACCTGCGAGGGTATGCTTCCAGGCTTCAGGATCCGAAAGGTGGCTCGTTCATGACCGTCATCAAGCGAAACCGCGTCTCGACAACTAGTGATTTGATAGCAGCCATCGAAAAGCTATGTCCCTTACTCGAAAGTCAAAAAGAATTCGATGCCGTCCAGGACCTGCGCGATGCCGCCGAGCGATTGCGTACAGCTACCGAAGGGACAGCCGCACATAAGCAAGCCATTCGATCTATCGTCGACGCTTTTGACGGTGAACATGAATTGATGGCCTATACCTTACAACGAGATACTGATCAGTGGACCGAAGTCGAAGAACTTTCGCAGGTCAGCTCGCGTGTTCTGAGCTTGGCCCGTAGGCTAATATACTGAAGGCTCGAGCCCACGTAGATTGTTTCAGCCCATGTGAACTGTCTGCCGCCATAGCAGATTGGATCGCCTAAGAAAGCAGCAGTTCAAGGCTTGGCTCGACCCTCACTTCATTTTCGCAATTAACTTTTAGCGAGAACTTGCTACAATTTTTTCATGCCAAGCAGCTGGTTTCCGCAAAAAGCTCCTTCGCGAGGTAGGTCAAAGAGCCTTGCCGGAGATAGTCCGAGTGTTCAGACATTTCTACAATTTAGGGTGATGCCATTAATACAACTCACGCGCCTTACAGGCAAAGCACGTTGAAGCTGGATTACTTCCTTTACTCCTGCTTTGAGTATGAGCAGACCTGCAAAGCCGTTCCTGGAAAAGCCATGGCTCCCCAGCGATGGCCCGAAATGCTCACATTTCTAGATGGAAATCGGGATAATTTTAAAGAGTACGGCAATTTTCAGGATCAGCTAAAGACCAGCGCTGATTGGTACCTCGAGCAATTTCCAGTCCTTTCGACTGATCGACGCCTTGAGATGGAAAATATTTCAGCTTTGGCGGCTGCAACTGTCTTTTTTTGCCTCGACCTCAAGCTCCTCGCTGCAGCCGACAGTCCCAATACCCTCGATGCTCTGAGTGCCAGTGATCACAACGGCGTATGGGAATTGATCGATCAGGTTGTTGAAACCAAGTTTGCGAATTTTAGTCATTACATTAAAGCTTACTTGCGCTGGGTCTTTGTTAAGAAAGAAGAGCAAGTCTGGGAAGTGGGCGGACGTCCACCGGTAGGCCGTTATTCACCTGGCGCACAGCGAAGACTCGCTCGCGGTGGAAGTGACACGCGTCCAACGGGAGGTGGAGGAAACCGTAGACCACCATCGGGAGGCGGACAAGGCCAACGAGGCGGTGGTCCTAACGGAAATCGGCGCGACGCCGGACCGCGCAATGATAGACAGGACCGCGATGGGCCTCGCCCACCACGCGAGGGTGGAGGAGATCGCGGAGCACGAAAACTGGCTCCTCAGAAAACAGGACATGCGGAATTAGAACGCATCGCCCTCGAAGCCGTCCGGACAGCAGTGGATAAAATGCGCGATGAACCCCATCTTGCAGAAGTCCGACTCGACCCTTCCAATAGTTTTTTCCGCAGACTGCAACATAAAAAGGCCGTTTCTGAAGGGTTTTTCTCCTATTCAACCGGAGAGGGCCAGCAAAGAGCCGTGGTTGTGACACGTGAAAAGCAGGAACACGAGGACTTGGGATGAATGCCCGTGTCGTTTGCATCACGGGAGCTTCTTCGGGAATTGGTGAGGCCATTGCTCGAACATATGCTCAGCAAGGCTTTCACCTTATTTTAGGCGCGCGCCGGATCGCTAAGCTCGATGCCCTCAAGGTCGTATTGATGAATCTCGGTGCCGCTTCTGTAGAAGCTCTCGAGCTTGATGTACGCTCGCACGAATCGGTCAAGAGCTGGCAGACAGCGGCCTTTAAGCGCCATCCAAAAATCGATATTTTAGTGAATAATGCGGGCCTCGTCCTCGGTAACGACCCTGTTGAAAAGGGAAGCGTCGAAGACTGGACTACTATTTTTGATACTAATGTGTTGGGTGTTTTACGGCTTTGCCGAGAATTCATTCCGTGTTTTCGTCGGCAAAGCAAAGGCCATATTGTAATGATCGGTTCGATTTCGGGTCATCAAGTTTACGAAGGCGGAGGCCCCTACTGCGCAAGTAAATTTAGCGTCAAAGCTTTGGCCCAGACTCTTCGACTCGAACTTAATGGAACACCCATTCGCGTCAGTAGTATCGATCCCGGAATGGTTGAAACAGAATTTTCAATCGTTCGATTCCGCGGTGATCAAGAGCGCGCTCAGAAAGTCTATCAGGGCCTGACTCCCTTATCTCCGGACGACGTTGCCGAGTGCGTGGCATTTGCGACTTCTCGTCCTGCCCACGTGAACATCGACGATATAATCGTGATGCCCACCGATCAGGCAAGCGTCTATAAGGTCAACCGCCTCCCTGAGGAGCCAGCGCCGTTCCTTTAACAACTGTCTGATCGATACGGCCAAAAATAGAGATTTTTTCTCCTTCGGACTCTTTCATCTCAATCTCAACTCGATCCCCATACTGTAAGAAGGGTGTCGAGGCTTGCCCCAGATCAATTTGTTCAATCATTCTTTTTTCAGCGAGGCACGAACTTCCTCGTCGTCGATCTTCGTTGGAGACGGTTCCGCTACCAAGGATCGTTCCTGCGCTGTAACTGCGCGTCTTGGTCAAATGGACAATCAAATCAAAGAAGGAAAAATGCATTTCACTTCCCGCATCCGGATCTCCAAACAGCTGCCCGTTGAGTTTGGTCACCAAAGGCAGATGGATGCGTCCTTCTTTCCAGGCTGATCCCAGCTCTTCGGGTGTGACGGCAAAAGGTGAAAACGCTGAAGCAGGCTTAGATTGAAAGAAACCAAAGCCCTTGAGAAGTTCGGCCGGAATGAGATTACGAAGTGATACATCATTGACGAGTACGATCAGCCGCACATATTTGTGAGCTTCCGCACGTGTGACACCCTGCGGAGTATCCCCTAAAATCACAGCCACTTCTGATTCAAAATCACAGCCCCAAGCTGGATCTGCCAAAACAATATTGTCACGATGACCCAACAAGACACTCGACCCCCCCTGATAAATAAGGGGGTCTGTCCGTAAAGTCTCTGGCGGCTCTGCACCGCGTGCCT
>CANJJY010000441.1 GCA_947474445.1 Oligoflexaceae bacterium | reverse complement strand
CCTTTGGGAACGGTCATCTCTTGCAGACGCGCGAGAGCGAGAGCAGCTTCTGGATCGCCGCCTTTGACGGCAGCACCAAACCACTTCTTTGCCTCGACATCACTCGCTTCAGGGATCAGGCCGAGCTCGTTGAGCATGCCTAATGCATTCTGCGCCTGGCGATCCCCTTTTTGAGCTGAGGCCTCAAGGTCTTTGACCGATGTTTTGGATGGGAGCACTGCTAGGATCCTCTTGTTGCGCCAAACCGAGCTTGGGGATGGTATCGGCGCATTCCAGATGAGCTTAAGGGAGAAATGATATTTGTCCGGTTCTGCCCCCGAACAGAGGCCAAAAAACCCCTATTTCTTTAGGATTGTCCCCTAAAAACAAAGCCATAAGCCGCCGGGGAAGCCGCTCGCACTCAAGCTTTGGTCTTTGGAGAAGATTTAAAGAATTGCGTTATGATGCGCGCCACATCCCGCTCATGGCCGAGGTTGATTTCGTGGCCCGCCCCTTTGAGGACTTTATACTGAGATCCTTTTAAAAGCCGATGGAGTTTAAGGCTGTTAGCGCGCGGTACCAGCCGATCACCGCCGCTGACCAGCACCAGAGTCGGAATTGCCTGTACATCGATGCGGCCTTTGATCGTAAAGCGACTGGCGGCATAGAGCTGTTTGAGCGTCGTCACAAGGGGCCAACCTTCAGCGAGTGCGATAGAATGCCACTGTTCGAGAATCTCAGGGCCTCGACTCCTTACCGTTGGAGCAGAAACAGTGCGGCGCAGCAAGGCTTGGTGAAAATTGCCTTGAAAAAGCGCAAAGAAGAGGAGCCATAGGCTCATGAGATCGAAGCGGATGCCGTGATAATCCGCCGAGGATGAATTAGCTACGATCAAGCCTTGAATCCGCTCTGGGGCGAGGCCAGCAAGCTCGAGAGCGACCATGCCTCCCAGCGAGAGGCCGAAGATATGAAAGCGTTTGATGCGAAGTTTGTCCAGTACGGCGAGACAATCTTGGGCGAGCGCAGGGAGGCCATCATTCCAGCTCATCGCAGCGTCGCTGCGCCCCAATCCGCGCGCATCGATCAGAACGACCTTAAAATTCTTGGCCAACACCTTTTCAAAACCAAGCCAATAGCTAGATGAGCGACTGAGCCCACGCAGGAGAACGAGAACTTCCCCTTTGCCGTGCGTTTCGTAATAAATCTTTCCGGCCTCGACTTCGCAGTGGGGCATCGAGCTTCCCTCTTTTCTATTAAGCGGCAGAAGATCTTCCCAGTCTTCACGAATTTTTGTACGCCGACAATAGAAAAGCGAAAGCCCCATACCGAACCGGCACTTTTAGGCGCCGACCACTTGCTTGATCAGCTGCCGTCGCCGATGCTGAAAGAGTTCCATTTCGATCTGGCGGGAGAGGAAGTTAAAATACACCTTTCCATCGAGCACTCCCATCGTAAATCCAAGGTAAAGAGCGGCTACGATGATAGCGCCGGGACTCACCTCGCGCCCCGCATGCCATTCCACTAAAGATTGGATGCGCTGCGGCACGCAATGAGCCCTCTGCCACTGCGAGAAGCGAGTCGATTTACCGAGACTTTTAAGGTAATTCACCGCATCGATGGTCTGCTGCAAATAGATCGCGTTATTGAGGAATTCATTCCTTTTCGTTTCAAAGGCAGGGTTTTGGGGCGAGAGCAAACCTTCGGCAACTAAATGAGGGACTTTCTGGACGACTTCATTAAAGACCTTCCGGATCATAGCTCCTCCTACTGCGAGCCTTCTCTTACTGAAAGCGAGCTTAGGTCCGAGTCTACCCGGTCGAGATGAGAGAAACATGAAGCCTTCCGCCTGCTTCATGAAAAAGCATATTTTGATTTATTTCACTTTATTTTCATGGGCTTATGAACATTTTGTCGAGACAGATACCGATCGCCGTCAGCAGATCAGCGTTTTGGATGGGCTTGGTGAGGTAGAGGTCGACTAATTTGCTGTCACCGCGAGTCATATCATCGCGAAAAGGAAATCCTGTCAAAGAAATAATGGGTGTTTCCGGATGGGGGGAGCCACGAATCAATCGGGCCAGCTCATAACCGGATTTTTCAGGCATCACCAAATCAGTGAGGACCAACTGGGGTTGCTCGGCCTGAAAAAGTTGCCAAGCCTGTTCGCCATTTTCGGCGATCAAAACATGGTAACCAGCTTGCTTCAATATTTTGCAGATATAAAACAGAAAATCAGTTTCGTCGTCGACTACCAGTATCTTAGCGGGACTCTGGTGGCTCATATCTGACTTTCCTTTTCCCTTTAATCGATCTTGAAAATAGCCTGTTTTCCCTAGACATGAAAACGATGAAGGCCAACTCTTCGCTGCTGTTCATTCAATTTGCTCATTGAACAAGCAGCAAGGAATGCGTGCGTCTTCCTTATTTTACGGGAAAAAACCTGAAATCAGCAAGACCTAAGCCTATCGATGTCACAGGCCTTTGATGAAATTTAATGCATGGACGGATTCCCGAAACGCGGCATCCACCGCCACTGCCGCAGACTTGTGCAGTCTGTCCCTTCGGTCACAAAAATCCCTGTGAGGGAGGCATCAAGCTTGGGCCCTAACGACCGATAAGCGAAGGCAAGGTGAGTCAGGTAAAGAAATCTTTACATCCGGGATGCGGCCCTATGTCTAAAAAATTTATTCTCAAAGAGTCGACGCGCAAACGGTGTAAAGTCGTACCGGCGACGGAAGAACTCATCCAGATGTTCCGCCCCATCAGTCTGGATCACTTCTCGTATCTCTGGGAAGTCCCGACGATCGAGTTCAGTATCTTCATCCGCATCGAGCATGAGATCATCGAATACATCAGGCCCTCTGAGCTCAGTCACGAACTTTTGCAGCATATTTGGTCAGTGAGCCTGAGAGAAGATGCAGGAGTCGATGTCTTCATTCAGAAGAAAGACTATCCAAAATTCGAACACACTCTCGCTTTTGTCCGCCAAAAGAAGATCAATCACCTCTTAGAAAAAGATCCTTCGCTTGATCGTAAAACGCTCGAAGTTTTCGGCGATCTGAGCGGCGCGAGTCAGATGATCCTCCGCGGCGGCATCACCAAAAACGTAGCGGAAAGAGTCAAATCCGCCGCAGCCCACATGGTCAATCAATTGATGGACAATGACTTTGCGATGAGCACCCTCAGTCGGATGATCACGATCGATCCCACTCTCTACGATCACAGCGCATCAGTCGCCATGTTTGCCACCATCATGGCTCGTCAGTACATCAATCCTGACCT
>CANJJY010000440.1 GCA_947474445.1 Oligoflexaceae bacterium | reverse complement strand
GGACAGCTCAATGGTAAGGAAGTCAAAGCCCGTCAGGAAGCAGAGCCAGTCGTGGGGATAAAGATCAAAGCTGGTCGAGAAACCGATTTAGATTTCGATTTTTCACGAGCCGTGAATAGAATGCGCAATCTTTGGGGCGATCCGAACGCGATTCTCTCCGAAGTCGATGACGCCTCCTTTACCTACGACTGTCAGAAAAACCAGGAATCGTCCAGCCCAGCGCTCGAGTCTCTCTATGCGTCCATAGGCGAAAGCGGGATCGCTATCAGTGCGCATCAGCGACTGATCCAAGGCAACCAACGGCCAGAAATCAAAATATTGCTTCTGACCGAGTACGGAGGCCCGGGCCATCTCAGTCTTGCAGAAGCTATCACTTTGTATCCTGACGGTTCGATGCGAAGCGAAGGTCGCGGCGGCATCTTCGATTTTAAATCGGGAAGCGCTGCTTATGATAACAAGCGCGAAGACATCCGAGATCTTTTGAACGAGGCCTTGCAAGGGGACAAAGCGCAGAGCGACTCGACAGTGAGACAGTTGATTGAAGGAATCCTTCGTTTTCTCGGGTAAGCATAAGCTCCCGCTCGCAAGAGTCGAAGCGGGGCTTTTTTTGCTCATCGTGGGCCATCGTGCTCAAAATAAAATCCTCGCCATTCCACCCGGATGAGGTTGGTGCTGATATCCTGCTTTACATTCTTAACCCCGAGTTCTTCCATTTTCCGCTTCTCCCAATCTTGAGCTTCCTTTTTAGTCGGAAACGGATGGGTCAGCTTCCAATTGCGGGGATTCTTGAACTCGCGCTCTATTTCCCATTTGCTGGTCTCAAAGTCAGGGGTGATTCCTACTCTACCTGCCATCTTAGCTCCTTGTTGACTGCTGGCTGCCCTTAGACCGCAATTGTTACATAAGTCAGCGGACCATTAAAATTCTTTGTTAAGCCTCGAGCAGGAGGATGCTGCAACAGGTCAGCGCACCATCAGCCTTGATCAGTTCACTCATGTTCAGGCTGATGATCTTCAGTCCGCTGTCCTCTGCGAGGAGTCGCAGTGTTTTTTCAGAATCGGGAAAGCCTTGTTGAATCAAAACATTTTGACCTGCGCGCACTACGTTCGAAGCGGCTGGGTCTGCTACCTCAATGGAGCGGGGAGGGGTTTCGGAGACAGACGCCAGTCCCTCAAGAATAAGCTGCGCCATGGCGCGAGCCGCTGGATCAGCCGCGACGATCAGAGTTCTATGATCCCAGGCGGAGAGAACGGACTTTAGATGCAGGCCGGCTGCCACGGGAACGCTGATCACGCGCCCGGGAAAAAGTTTTTCAAGCTGCCGAGCCGCTTCTCGATTGGTTCTCTGTGAAATGCCGACAAAGATCCGCTCGCCCATCTGCAAAACATCGCCGCCATCCAGCGTTGCGGGCTCTGTAAGACGATGGATGCGGAGCTGGGGAAGCCGCTGCTGCAACTCTTGCAAAGTACGATAGACGGCTTCGCTCTCATTGCGGCGCGAGGCTGCACCGATGCGCGCGATGACCAGATCGTGACCGATGGCGATGGCCGTGTCTTCGATAAAGCAGCAATCTGGATGTTGGTCATCAGCGGCCATCACAATGACCTCATCGACACAGGAGCGAAGGGCTTCTGTATAGGCTTCGTGCTGCTCAAGAGCTCGCTTGACATCGATCGGTGTCATGGGCTGATGCTGTTGCAAGGCCTTAGAAAATGAGGGAGAAAGAGCGCGAATGAGGGCGCATCGAACATGATAGGGCATGAGACGGGAGCCTCCTGAGTAGTCCAAACCGGGACCGTAAGCTAGCACGGACCTGGTTTACACCGCTACAGGATGTATGGACTCGAGGCAAAAGTTGCTTGGCTTGCCCTTACTGAAGCTCATCAAAGCGCACATTATCGAGAAGGACTCCGCAATTGCAGTAGCTGCGTGCGCCCAAATCAGCAAAAGACAAGGGAGTTGTCGTGGCTTTGGCTTGAAAACGATAGGCAGAGCGCGTCCACGTCAAGGGCTGATTGGCCTGCGTTTGGTCGAGAATAGTAGCGCCATTTAGCTTGACTTGGAGGCGGCTGTCTAAGCTATTAGTGCCGACCGTGCGACCTTGGTAGTAGAAAGAAAGTTCGTACCACTTTCCAACTGTCGTCGGGATTGTTCGCACGATCATAGTGTTCGATTCGGTGGTTTGCGTTGCATCGGGGCAGCCTGAATTGAGTTCAACGTGATATTTTCCCTCCTGCGAGGCAGGCATATCTGTCTGACCCTGGGAAACTTGTATCTCGAGCAGAGGTTGCATAGGGCAATTCAATAAATTCGTATGAGACGGAAGCCAGCTGATTTGCCAATTATTAAAGGCCGCAAAGAATTTGAGGGGAAGGTAGGAATAATCGGGAACGACGTTTGTAGGAATTTCAAAGCTGTCGGCAAAAGCTAATCGCACTGGTTTAAGAGGAGCGGCCGATAGAACCCCCGAACTGAGGAGTACATTGTCGGGTGTGATAGAGACCTTCACTTCAAGAGTGGTCATGTCTGCCGTCAAAGGCTCGCTGAAAGTGAAATTGAAAGGGTTGTCCGAGGTCAGAAGAGTAATGGGAACAGCTTTCAAAACACCGTTCCGGTAGACCTTAATGTCAGCCAAATATTCTAGGGGTACAAAGATTTTTTGCGCGTCTTTAGTGAGAATGCTGCAACTGACGTTGACGTCGGTTAGATTCTTGTCAACCTGGCAGGTGAGAAACGCACCTCCCACCATGGTAGGCTCCGTGGCCATGGGAGCGGGAGCTTCGACTTCAAATGTCGGCAGTTGAGATTCTTCCGCTTCGATGGTTTGGGGTTTTTCCTGAGATTCCGGGGCCACATGATTCTCTTCTGCGGCTATCGATTCCGTTTGTCTCAAGCCGACCGCTGGCCCGTCGTAGAGGTTTTCGCCGCTGTTGCAGGCTTATGCCAGAAGTACTGACACGATAGAAATAGTCATGTTGAGAGGGAGACGCACGTATCAGTCCTTTCTTTGTCAGCTCGATCGTTGGTTCTACGGAGCTCAAAGGCTTCAAAGTCTTATCGGTAGAGACGCTTGAAAACTCGTCAGGACATTCTAGTGTGCGGTCATATTTGAAGTAATTGGTCGTATTTAATCGAGAGGGAGTAACTCATAGGAAACCTTCGGGTGAAAACAAGCTCATACGCACCCGTGGAATGTAAATCGATGCAGGGACAAGTCATTTTAGCTTACTTGGGAGGGCTTCGGCTTGGTGGTATTTTTTAAG
>CANJJY010000439.1 GCA_947474445.1 Oligoflexaceae bacterium | reverse complement strand
GCACCAGAAAAGAGAAAGCTCTACATTGAATTTTGGACCCAGATTCTCCTCAGCGCAAAAGAGCAGTTACTGGCCGCTCAGTATGTTGATGAAGAAACCTTGCGTTTAGCCCAAAAAGAATTGAAGCAAGTGGCGAAAGATCCCAATGCGGCTTTCTACTTTTCGTTTATGCAGGCGCAAGCCGTGCGCTAATGACCAATCCTCACTGGGATAGGAAAAGGAACCTTATGCAAGGGGCGTCTCCCCAGCCGACTCAAGCGGCACTTGTTCAATTGATCAATGATAATTTAAAAACTGCACGCCATGTCGCGCTTGTCAGTGTTCCCATTGGATTGACCGCCGGCGCAGCGATATCCGCCTATGATTACCTCGTCAACGTAGTCCTCTGGGATCGCTTCTCGGGGAGTCTTTCGCCCCTCGCGCTCTGTTTTTTACCCCTGATCGGGATGGTCTTGACTGGTCTCATCCTCCAGATCTTTCGGGTTGAGTCTTCTGCCATGGCGGATGAGGTCGTGAGTGCTTATCACAATCCCCAAGTGGGGCTCCGCTATCGTCAGGTCTGGCCGAAGCTTGCTGCTTCAATCGCGACCATGGGATTTGGTTGTAGCGCGGGGATGGAAGGCGCTTCGAAATGGTTGGGGGCATCGGTCTCAGCGTGGCTCCAAACTCGTTTCAATCGGATTTCTTGGCTCAAAGCGATGCATGGTCCAGTCGAGATTACTATGCTGGCTGGTGCCGCCGCGGGGATCAGCGCTATATTTCGAGCGCCGTTGACGGGCGCCATCATGGGAATCGAATCGCCTTATAAAAAAGATTTAGCTCACGATGCCCTGATTCATGCTCTGGTCGCGTCGGCTTTAAGCTTTGCGACCTTTTCCATTCTCAGAAACGATCGTCCCTATTTTCCCATCAACTTTCACTACGTCCTCGTCGTGAGAGATCTCTTTTACTGCATACCCCTCGGCATCTTGGCAGGAGTCAGTTCCCTGCTCTTTTTAGGCTGTCTCCGCGCGATGAAGCGCTTGTCGGCTGAACTACCCCTTCCCCGCCTCGGTGTCTATGTGTGCGGCGGTTTGCTTCTGACCGTCGTCGCGCTGTCGATGTACTTTTTGATCGGTGAGCCAGCGACCTTACAGGCAGGACTACCCCTGGCGAACCGTCTCCTTTCGGGCCACTATGACTCTCAGACCGCGGTACTCATCTTTGTCGCTAAGCTTTTGGCAACGGCGATCACCTTTGGCTGGGGGGGCGTGGGCGGCCTCTTTGTTCCCTCGGCTACGATTGGGGCCGCACTGGGTGCGGTGTGTGACATCTATTTCTTGCCGAGTCAGCCGGGTCTCTTTACTCTCGTTGGTATTGCGGCCTTTACTGGAGCCAGCTACAACAGTCTGCTCTTTGCTGCGGTTTTTATCGCCGAAGCCTCGGGTAGTCCTGCGTTGGTGGTTCCAGGTTTGATCGCTTCATGCACAGCCTATCTCATCAGCGCTGGGGTTTCCAATTCACCGTCGCAACGGCAAGCGCGCACAGACGCCATTAATATCCCTCTCGAGAGGCTGCAAGGCTAGAGGAGCAAACTGGAAGGACCACGCGTGACCCGGATCAAACAGGTGATACTCATTCGCAAGGATCTTACGATGAGGCGAGGCAAGGAGATTGCGCAAGGCTCTCATGCCTCGATGGATTTTCTGGTGGCTGTCCTGCGCAGTCAGCTTCAGGCCCAAGCGGAAGGACCCCTCACTATCGAACTCAGTGCTGCTGAGAAGTCATGGGTCCTCCATGGAATGGCAAAGATCTGTTTGCGGGTCAATTCCGAGGAAGAGCTTCTCCACCATCATCAGAAGGCGCTCGCCGCAGGCCTTAAAAGCCATCTGATCCAAGATAGTGGGCGAACGGAGTTTCATGGTCAGCCCACCTATACGGCCTGCGCCATTGGTCCCGACAATGCCGAACACATTGATCTCATCACCTCAGATCTCGTCCTCTACTAGCGAACGAAGGCAGAAGCCAAGCGGACCATCTAAGCCGAAATGATCCTGTTAATATCCTGGGGATTACTTTTTTTTGCCTGTAATTACTGACCATAACCAGAATGCTATTGGTTTGGGAAGAGAGGGTTCGGCACCCTACGCCTGGGCGCTCCAGAGCTCCGGTTTGAGAGCGGCAACATAGGTCAATAAAAAACTACCGTGATTCATGCGAATCACGGTAGCTCCTGAATAAACACGTAGGTTCGCAAATGTCGCTTAAATCTGTTTTCTTTCCTCCTCTCCCAATCGCTCATAGTTACGCACGTCCAGCAATAATTCCTGAGCTTCCCGCAAGAGATCGATACTCGAACGCGAATCGAGTTTGCTCAGCTGGCAATGCTGATGACCCAAAGGAAAGTCGTAACCTAAGCCCACAAGTTCTTGCATCAAAGACTGAAAGCGGATCCGGTACTCTAGATCTTCCGCCGTTTCTTCGGCTAAGGCCAATGAAGTGAGAACCTTGTGCAGCCTGAGACAGAAGACATGCCGAGCACAGCCTTGGCACGCTTTTTTCTGCCTTTGGCTTTCGAATGGATCACCGACCATAATCGTTCCTCCAAACCTTGGCTGGCGGAAAAGGCAACAAGGGTATGCCAGCTGAATAAGAGGCAAATTTGCAAGAGTTTGACCAGAATTGCTGGGTGAGGAAAATCAGAAACTTAACGAGAACACGGGCAAAGTTCACGCAATTTAGGCGCTTCTTTTGCCCCCTTTCGATCAATTTGCCGCAATGGCAATTTTAGCCTTTAAAGCCACTAAAGTTTTAAACCACCTAGCTGACCAAATCGAAATAATTGAGAGCGTACTGACAACCTCGTGCCACGGCTGCGCGCGGATCCGGAGCGATCCGCACCTGCAAGCCCGTGCTGCTTTCGAGGCGCTCCTTTAATGTATAGGTAAGGGCGCCACCACCTGTCAGCACCATCCCACTCTCAATGAGGGCCACAGACAGTTCGGGTTTGATTTCCTGCAAAAGATTCTGAACCATCGTAAGGATGGCTTGCAGGGGAAGTTCCAGGGCAGAGACAAGTTCAGAATCCCGAACATTCAGGTGCTTCGATCTTGGTAGGTCCAGAAATTGACTCGATATGAGAGGCGTGGCCAGCTGCGCGGCGTTGTTTCCCAGGCTTTCTTTGATCCTGCGCGCTTCGTTGAGTGAGATGCGATGGCACCCTTGTTGACGAAGATAAGCGGCAATCGCGTTATCCATATGTTGACCACCGAAGCGAATGGATTGGCCCGCAATGATCT
>CANJJY010000438.1 GCA_947474445.1 Oligoflexaceae bacterium | reverse complement strand
TGACCAGGTCATGCACGAGAAGGCCCGTGATGTGACCGAGATCGAGATAGCGATGTTGCTCGGCGCGTTTGACGATCCAGCGGTGAATCTCTCTTTCGCTTGAGACGTTGCGCTCGACCAATTGATTGACCGTCAATTGAAACCAGGCCAGCGTCGGGTAGGTGCTCATTGCGACACCAGAAGGGTTGACTTGGTCCTGCGAGGACCGATGATAGGCAACCAAACTTTCAATACCCCGCGTCACCTGCTTGCGACTGGTCGCGAGCAGAGCGCCGACAAAGCCGAGACCAACCAAGGAGACGTAGACCACTTGGGCAATGGCCATCGTTTGCGATTGCTCCTTGTCGACGACGACGAGAATAAGGATAGCCACCCAGGTAATCCAAACGCTGGCCGCACACAGCAGTTCGAACTGAAGGAAAGATTGCTTGTGCTTGGAAGGGGTCTGCAGCCGAAAGACTTCCGACCAATTGCACTTCTCATGGATTCTCTTGAAAGCGTCTGAAATAAGGTTGTGGTATTCAAGGTAACAGATGCCGACATAGAACGAAAAAGTGAAGGCGCAGATAGCGGCACCCTTGAAGAAAATATAAAGTAGCGGCTCGTGACCACCCCAGACGAGAAACCCATAGATAAAGCCTGGAATAACTTTGATGGGACTCATGATTCCCACCCACAGGGCGCGCCGCAAGGGAAGCTTCATTGCTTCCTCAAAGATTTTCAATCTCTGATCGAGTTGAGTCACGTTAAAAATACTTTCATCGACTTCAGGAAAGAAGTCGCGCGTCAGCGGAAAGAATCGTCGAAAGAGCCTGAGCTCCCATTGGCTAACAAACACAAATGAGAGAAAGTCGACAGCGTAAAAACCGGCGAGCTCGAGAAAAGTCGGCTTAAAGAAGAGGATGAGCAGAGGAATGAATGAAGCGCAAAGCACCGCCCCGATCCAAGGTTTGACCATCACGCTGTCTCGCGCTGCCTTGGGCTTTTGATGGCCCCTAGCTCTGAATTTCTTTTGTTCCAGCCATGCGATCATATGAAGTCCTTTGCAATATTCTGCGGCGACTTCCTATCGCCTGGCTTAGACCGACGAGACCAGAAAGATCAGATAAAATGAGATCCATCGTGTTCGAAGATCCGATAATCGGAATCAGTAACGGTGATGGTCAGCTTGAGAGGCTCTATCTTTCGCCGAATGTTGCTCAAGTGAACATCTAGGGTCTTGGTCGACACGCGGATATTCTTCCATAGAGTCTCGAAAATATCTTTGCGACTGATTCGATATTCATGAGCGTCGAGAAAGAGACTCATGATACGAAATTCCTTGGACGTCAGTTCTGCTGAACGACCGCTGTGATTGAAAATGGTCAGCGTCAGGGGATCGAGATTGAAGATGGCCTGATAATCATCCTTGTTCGCGCAGCGATTCAAGTGAGCTTCCACCTTGACCAGAATTTCAGATTTTCCGAAAGGTTTGGTGATATAATCGAGGGCTCCCCACTTGAGCGAGGCTCTGACCGCTTCCTCTTCGTCGAGTGCACTTACGACGATAAAGGGAACCTGGCGAAACGCGGGTGCATGCTGAGGGAAGGCCTGGTAAAGAAGTCCATCAGGGAAAACCAGATCTAAAATAAGCAAATGCGGTGGCTGATGCAGAGCGATACCTTGGACAAAGGATTCAATGCTCGCAAAAAACAAGAGTTCATACTGCGAACTGAAGATATCGCGATACACGAACTGCATATTCTCATCGTCTTCAATGATCCAAATTTTGTAAGGCTTTCCGGAACTTAGGGTCATGAAGAGCTCGTCATTATATCAACTCGATGGTGGTGCAGCAACGCGACTGCAGAATTTCCTATTTCATCGGACGCTTCGTGCATTCAAGGGGCCGCTTTCACATAGTTCCTGATCCATTCGAGAGTTGCTGGACTTGCTCGTAAACGAAAGAGAGTTCCCTCGTCTTGATGGTCTTCATGCAAGACTCGCGCCTTTGACCTGATTTCTTTGAGCACGTGACCTTGAGCGTAGGGAACAAATTGATCTCCTTCGATCATTTCTCGTTCGAAAAACTCAAGAATTTTAGACTTGGTTGCTTCGACATCTTGAGGATTCCTCGTGGACATCGGCCAGGCGTCCGGAAATTCCGCGACAAGGACCGATTTTTCGTCCTCTGTTAGTCTATCCATTTTATTGAGGACGAGCATCCGAGGAAGTTCGCTGGCTCCAATTTCGGTTAGGACGGTTTGGGTGGTTGCCAGCTGTGCACGAAAGTTAGGATCCGAAGCATCGACGACAAAAAGCAATAAACCTGCCGACAAAGCCTCATCGAGAGTCGAACGAAAAGAAGCTACCAAATCGTGGGGCAGTTTGCTGATGAACCCAACCGTATCGGAAATCAAGATCCGAGGCGTCGTTTCCGGTACCATGTTGCGAACGGTTGTATCCAGCGTTGCGAATAGTTTGTCTTCCACCAGGACTTCGCTTCCTGTCAGCGCGCGCATGAGAGACGATTTTCCCGCGTTGGTGTAACCAACCAGCGCGACACAGTTCATCTCGATGCGCTGCGCACGGCGCGTCTGCTGTTCCTGATGAATGGTGTCGAGTTGCGCGCGGAGCTCAGAAATCCTGTCGCGGATGCGGCGCCGATCCAACTCATGAGCCGTTTCACCAGCCCCTTTTGCGCCTATTCCTCCGCCCTGTCTGTCGCCGCCCACCCGTGAAGCGCGCAGTCGAGGGGCCATGTATTTGAGCTTGGCTAGCTCAACCTGAAGGCGCGCTTCGCGGCTGCGAGCGTGACGATTGAATATTTCGAGAATCAAACCAGTTCGATCGAGAACTTCGACGCCGGTCATCTTTTCTAGATTCTGCATCTGGTTGGGGCTGATTTCGAGATCGCAAATGACAATATCGGCCTTTGTCGCTGCCGAAGCGGATGCGTCATTATCGCTCAAATCGGCGTCTTCATCTTGAGCGTCCGCTTCCTCGCCCCAGCCCGGGCCCCCCGTGATGGCGGCGAGTTGATCGATCTTGCCCCGTCCCAGGACAGTTCCGGGGGCCGGAGTTCGACGCTTCTGCGAGAGCTTGGCGACAACGGTGAGTCCCAAAGTTCGGGTCAAGCGCTCCAATTCGATCATGGCCTCGCGGTGCTCTACATCGGTAATTCCAGGCAGTTGCACAGCAACCAGCACGGCGTTTTTACTTGGCTTTTGACTCGTCTCAGACACTCTATTGCTTCCTCTCGTGACGTCAGGACCGACGTTTGTTTTGCTGTAAGCCTTGAGGAGAGCC
>CANJJY010000437.1 GCA_947474445.1 Oligoflexaceae bacterium | reverse complement strand
CATGCATCAAACGAAATTATTAGACACATTGTCTCACTAAGTAGATTCAGGTCCGAACAAAAAATTGCTACTTCTTTTTATCATGATCGATTGCTTTTTTTTGGATCGGGAAAAGGTGACAAGCTAGTAGAAAATAGATTATCAAATAGAGGAATAAATCTACTGCAACTTCCACAATTAAAAATTGACCAAGAAATTGAACATTCACTTCAGGATTTTTGCATTGTTTGGCGTTGCCTATTTGAACGACAGCCAGAATTCATGGGTGGAAAACTTGAACGGCTTTGCATCTAATAGATGACCACATTATCAAAAAAAACCAAAAAGCAATTGAGACAAGCATTCCCATTCATAGGAATGCTAGGCGTCTTTTCACTTCTTTCGGCAATCTTAATCCATATATTTATTCGGCAGTCCGGTCGAGAACTAATTAACTCGTGGCTTGAGACTGAAGCCATCCAAATTCAGGAAGGAAATTTTCTAGATTCGCTATCCAGATTTTCTCGCACCTTACTCTCTTCAAAAATAGTTACATCCGTTACCCTCTACTCAAGCGACAACAGCAAGCTTGAGGTTCAAGCCTCCTATGGAGATCACTTCGATGTCCAAGACGTATGTAAACTGCCAGATAGCAACGAAATTATGGCCTGTACTAAGGGTATTTTCCATGAAGTATTCGTCTATAGACCATCAATTAAATCTAACATCATTTTGGTCATTGAGACAAAGCCCTCTATTGCATTTAGTATGTTTGGAATCATCTTATTTTCGGCATCATTTGTATCCATATTTTTCATGAAGTCTTTAAAGAAAATTATTGAAAAAGAGAGTGATGAAAGAGAGTTTCTCGTTAAAACTGCACTTGGCGAACTGATGAACAACTCGCAACCAAGTGAGATCTTACTAAGAGACTTCCCAACAATAGCTGAGAAGTGGCAAGAAATGCAGATCCTCCTCTTTGAAATGCGCAAGGAAATCGAGCGGTCTTCGAAAGCAGCACTACTAGCAAATATCGCACAGAATATAGCTCATGATCTTCGTGCGCCGCTAGGGACTTTTGAACGCCTGATTCTAGCTCCGGATGAATCCCTGCCCAAGATGCGTGGCGCAGTGAAAGATTCATTGAATCGCCTATATTCCATGATTGATTCTCTTCGACATTCGGAAGTGGAAAATCTTGTTCACAGATCAAATTCCACAGTCAATTTCATTTATGGCGAAGAAACACTTCAAGCAAAGGCGTCAGAGCATTCGATTGAACTCATTGTTCCCAAAAGCGACATGCAAGAAGTCTGGATCGACCCCATGAAAGTCGAACGCGCCTGGATCAACCTTGCCTCCAACGCCATAGAAGCAGCAAAATCCTTTGTTAAGGTCGAAACAGAAAAGCAAGGAACTAGCCTATTCATCCGCGTAATCGACGATGGTCCAGGTGTCCCTGCAGAAGTCCTTCCTAAGCTTTTTCAGCGAGGCATGACTCACGGGAAGGCTGGCGGCACCGGTCTCGGCTTAGCTTACGTAAAGCAGATTATCCAGGGTCATGGTGGAGAAATCACCTACCGGAGAGAGAATGGGCTGACCATTTTTGAATGTAGATTGCCCCAAGCTTTTTCAAAAAGTGAGGATGAGAAGTTAGATATTCAGGCAATGAGAAACGTGCCCATTCATAAAATTGAATCCAAGAACGTCGCTATTAAGTTGATACCCGAATCGCTGGCCCTCGAGGTCTGTGAATCTCTCCGTTCTTACCCCTCAGACACCTACACCTTTACCTGTGAACTATCCGATGAAACCGAGATCATCGTCCTCAATGATGATGAGCTACTACTCCAAGCCATGGACGACGGCAAGGAACCACTGCAGCTATCAAAAACCCTCGATCAAAAGCAGATCATCGATCGTCTCATTCGCAAGTTTAATTTGGTTTGAAAATGTCATTTTCCGACATCAAATGAAAGCTTCATCGACATCGCTACAAAAGCCCTCGCCTCAAGCCGTCTTCAAACGATCCAAAGCAAGCGCCTGATTAATCTGAAGCCTCATTTGCTCGGGCGAACCCGAAAAGCAAGATCCCCCAAGTGCTACCGCTTCGGCGGGCATCCCATACACCACCGAACTCGCTTCGTCCTGCGTGAGAGTCATCGCTCCAGCTTGCTTGAGCTGAAGAAGTCCTCGCGCCCCATCTTTGCCCATACCCGTCATCAAAACGGCCATGACGCGACTCTGATCAGCTATTTGTAGGGCACTTTGAAAGAGAAAATCGACGGCTGGTCGTACGCTATGTTGGGGAGGTCCGTTGCTCGTCACAAGTTGAATGGACTGAGCCCTCGGTTTGACTCCGATATGGTAATCATCCCAGGCCATGTACAGGCGATTCGATTCGACTTCGCTTCCTGTTACGACAGGCCCCAACGGAAGTCCGGACACCTGGGCAAGTCGATCGGCAAATGATTTGGCAAAAGACGTGGCGATATGCTGAACGACGAGGACGGGAGGACAGGGCCTAGGCATATCTCTGAGCAAGCGTATCAGAGCCTCGGTCCCCCCGGTACTGGCGCCTACTAATATGATCTGAGGCACCCTCAAAACCAGAGGACCAATCTCGCTCTGCCGCACTCCCACTTTGATCGTTGGGTCTGAAACCTTAGTGAGCAGAGTTAATAGACGCTTCGCTAGGGCGTGTGGATCGCTGAGAATATGCCGCTTGTCGATGAAATCCTGGGCGCCATGTTCAAGCGCTCCAAGTGCCGAGGCTGCCTCGATAGGCGAGCTGCCGCCCATCACGACCATGGATTGAAAGGTCCGTTTGCGTCGATGCTCTTCTAACCACCGATGCTGATCGGGGGTACTTAAGTCCAGATCGACAAGGACTAGTTCAAATTTGTTCTGCCGCAGCGCCTGAGAAGCCTCTTGAAGACTCGCTACAAACGTCGCTTTGCAACTTTTACTCTCAAAAGCCCTGAGAAGAGCCATTTTCGCCGTCATGGAATTATCAATGACGAGAACCCGTCGTTCGACAATTTTCTCCGATTGAGCAGGTGCTTCCCTCAAGACCTCAGGAGCCATCGCCGGAACTTTCGCTCCCAACGAGTGATAAGTAGAGCTGCCCCCGTGTTGAAGCCCAAATTTGCCGGCGTCTATCCCTTCACTATGCCCGAGACAGAGTGTCGCTTGCGCATGAAGCAGGCTCATCAACTGCCGAATGATCACCTCGACCTTGTCTGCATCAAAATAGATAAGCACATTTCGGCAGAAAATAACGTGGAATTTTTGATCCATCGCCAAAGCAGGTGGGGGTCCGTCGAGCGATT
>CANJJY010000436.1 GCA_947474445.1 Oligoflexaceae bacterium | reverse complement strand
TAAGCGTGAGGTCGGATGTTCGAGTCATCTCATCCCCACCATACGAAAAGCCTGGCACTCAATGATTTGATGCTGGGCTTTTTCGCGTCTGGTGTTCACAGTACAGAAGGAGTGATTGAAGATCTCTCGTGATAGTCCTGTGATTCATAGGTTCGGTTCACCTCGGATAAAAGAAAGGCTGGATGATGAAGGTCGTTTTTGTGGCGAGTAGTCGCATAGAAGCCGAAATCGTCCGTGGGAAGTTAGAGGCGCATGGCATGCGAGCGATGACCAGGCAGGATGATGAGGGCGGTGTGAACCCAGCGCTCGCCTTGTCGATAGGAGTCAAGGTGCTGGTCGATGATGAAGATTTCGATCAGGCGCTGCGCGTCCTCAAATAGTTAAGCCAAGAGAGTTTGACCACCCCGCTTTCTATAGTCTTTATGGGTTATGCGTCGTGAAGGAGAGTATAGGCTGGTGGGCCCACCGGGCTAACTCAAGAAAAAAGCACCTAGATTGGTGCTTCTTTCGAATAAATTGTAAAAAATCGGCCGATCAGCGACGACTGCCCATCAAGCGCATCAGGCTCAAAAAGATCCCGATGAAGTTCATATACATGTTAAGAGCCCCGGCGCTGACGTAAGCTTCTACCGCAGCATCAGAGGGGGCCTGTTCAGCGAGGTTATAGGCCAACTTCTTAAGGCGCTGCGATTCATAGGCTGTGATGCCGGCGAAGAGGAGCACGCCCACAAAGCCCTGGATCTTACTCGCCGCATTCATAAAGCCGGCCGAGTTAGTAAAAAAGCTCGCCACCCAAACTCCCAGCGAATAGACCATCAGCATCATCAAGCCCATGATACAAAACGTGCCGATAGGGCCAAGATCGCGTTTGGTCAACTTACCAAAGCCGACCAGCGTTAGAAATCCTGCCGATGCGGCGAAGCCAACTGTGACGATGCTATCGAAGGTATAGATGAGACCCACCATTCCTAGGGTCAGGCCGGTCAGCGCCGCATAAAGTCCGAAGAGAAGATGTGAGGTGCTCGACTTCATCTTAAAGATCGAACCCTGAAAGGCGATGACGGTCATTAGCTGGCTACCAAAGATGGCGAGCGAAAAACCACGGCCTAAATTCTGAAATCCCCAGAGCAAGAGCCCTGATTGTATGGACAAATACCCAATCGCCGCCGAAGTCAGCAGGGCGAGCGTCATTCTAAAATAAACATCACCGATAAATTTGATCGCACGAGTCTGAGTCGCATCGAGTTGCAAGGCAGGACGAGTCGCGGCGCGCTCTTTCATCTAAAAATCTCCTCATATAAAATTAGAAATTAAAAACCTTAAAGTCATGTCTGATACGAGTGAGTTTGAATCGTAAGGGATGCTTTCTTATTGCTGAAATCTCAGCGTCTTTCCCAACTGCGATAAATAAGCATACCAACCCCTCGACCCATCATTGTGCTCCATCGAAGTGCTGATTTCGAGTCGTATTTAAGTCAGGTGAACGGCTGAGGCCAGCCCTGAATCGAAAATCTCCGGCCTTGCCAGTGTATGTTTAATTGGCGTGAATGGCGAGGAGAGTTCGTCTCAAAAGGGGCGATGCGCGTTCCCGGAACTGATCCTTAAAGCACAGGGCGACCGAATTCGGGACAAGCGTCCTTAATTGGGCCGTCGGGGACGCAATATTGCTGATTTATCTTGTCTTTTGACTGGCATGTTAATTGTATAACGAAAGTCCGCGATCTACTGTTTGACTTCGTTTGCGACCACTTAGTACGGATCCATCCATGACTCATCGTATCTGGCTCTGCCTGAAGACCATTTTTTTTCTCCAGGCCACTCCCATTATCAGCTTAGCGGAACGGCGTCGACTCGAAGCCGAAGATATGCCGCCGCTTCCGGCGATGAGCGATCCGCTTTGTTTGCCCGAGGAGTTTTTGAGCATAGAAGCGCGCAGTGGACGGCAGCTCCTGCGCGCTATCGCTCGTCTTATGCGCAGGGAAATGGCGAAAGCACTGAGTCTGGGACTTCTTTACGGAGCCTGTCTGCTGGCCACTCCCCTCCTCGTTTATCAACTGGTGACCTTTGTCAGTCGCGCGGCTGAGGGACAGGTGTCGATGACGATGGGTCTCGTCGCGGGACTCCTCTTGTGCCTCATGGGCTCTGTTACAGGTATTCTGCAGCACCATGCTTTTCATATCTGTTTAAAAATGAACCAGCGTATCAACAGTGGTCTCAACATGCGTCTCTACCGGCAAGCGATGCGCTTGACTCGCCGCGCCCGTCAGAGGCGGCCCACGGGTGATATTATCAACCTCATGGGTACCGATGCAGACATCGTCGCGATCTCGTTTTTTGATACGGTGGAATTGGTCAATCGGAGCGTCATCGTCACCATCGCGTCGCTCCTCTTGATACAGCTTCTCGGATGGGCCGCCCTTGCCGGGTTGTGCATGCTCCTCTTGATCGTTCCTCTCATCCGCTTGGTCATTCATCGCTTCGTCAGACTCGACGATGAATTGATGAAGCACCGGGATAAACGCGTTTCGCTCGTTTCCCAAATGCTGTCGGGCATCCGCATCGTCAAGTATTTTGCCTGGGAATCGCAGATGGAAAAAGAAGTCCAATCCATCCGTCGCGATGAATTGCGGGCGCGGCAACGCCTGTTTAATAACGCAGGTGTCTCTCTGCTCGTCTATTTCGCAGGGAGTCTCGCCGTTGGTTTTGTATCATTCATGACGGCGATATACCTGGGCCAAACTCTGAACGCAGCCATCATCTTCTCGAGCCTCACCCTTTTTGGGGTGCTCGACAGTATGGTTGGAAGTTTTACGGATATCATCTCCACTCTCTCCTCGGCCCGTGTGAGCGCCAATCGCATCGCGAGCTTTTTAAACGAGCCGACTCTTTCCGAGGGGGAAGGACGGTCCATCGTCGAAGGAGCCGTCGGCATCGAGTGGGATCAGGTTTCCTATCAATACGAAGACGCCATCAAGCCTGCATTGGGAAATGTGAATCTCCAGCTCAAAGCTGGTCAGGCCATGGCCGTAGTAGGGCCTGTGGGCGCGGGCAAGTCGAGCCTTCTGCTGGGCCTTCTCGGTGAGCTACCTCTCACCAGAGGACGTGTTTTGTGGTCGGGGCTCGCAGACGATCTGATCCCTCGAATCGCCTATGTTCCGCAGGAGGCTTTTATCGTCAATGGGAGTCTCCAGGACAACATTATGCTGGGGCAAAGTCTGGGCGACCCCCAAAGGCTCCAAAGCGCGATCCTCGCGACTTGTCTGGATGTTGATCTATCCCGTCTGGCAGGCGGATTGCAGGCAGAAATAGGCGAACAAGG
>CANJJY010000435.1 GCA_947474445.1 Oligoflexaceae bacterium | reverse complement strand
CATTCAAGCGACTTTCAATAATACGATCGTGACGATAACCGATCTTAATGGCGAAGTTGTCGCGTGGTCCACCGCTGGGGCTAAGGGCTTCAAGGGTTCCAGAAAAAGCACGCCATTTGCAGCTCAAGTCGCTGCAGAAGAGGCGGGTCGTAAGGCAATGGATGCGGGCATGCGTTCCATTTCCGTCTTGGTGAAAGGTCCCGGCTCAGGACGCGAGAGTGCAGTGCGCGCTTTATCGGCCGTCGGGCTGAAGGTGAATTTGTTGAAAGATATTACTCCGGTTCCTCATAACGGATGTCGGCCTCCAAAGCGGCGTAGAGTATAATTGGTTTCAAGGGCTATGGGGTGGCTATCTTAGGGAGAACCTTGGGGTTCTCTCAAGTCATCTGCTATAGACCTAATAGAAAATGCTGGTAGAATACCAGCAATAAGCCAATAAAACTGGATCGCAGCTGGTTAAGTAGGTCTTGCGGGCTTAGGACCCGAAGAGTCGTCCTTCAGATCGTTAACGGAGCCAAGACGGAGAAGCGTTCATGCATCGCAACTGGCAGGATTTGATCACGCCGAATAATGTTGAAATCGCCGCTTTGACTGATACCTACGGGAAATTCATCGCCAAGCCCCTCGAGCGCGGATACGGGATCACCCTCGGTAATTCATTGCGCCGCGTGTTGCTTTCGAGCATCAACGGGGCTGCCATTGTTGCAGTGCGGATCGACGGCGTTGAGCACGAGCTGAGTACGATTCAAGGGGTCAAGGAAGATGTGACCGACGTGATCCTTAACCTGAAACAGGTGAACATTCGCTATTTGGGTGAAAACGATGCCCGGATCACGCTGAAGTCGCGAGGCGAAGGTATTCTTCGTGCGGGCGACATCCAAGCGAGTAGCGACGTGGAAATCCTGAACCCCGATCAACACATCGCCACAGTTGGTCAGGATGGTTCGTTAACGATGGAAATGATCGTACGCCACGGACGTGGTTACGTCTCGGCCGATCAAAATAGAACAGAAAATATCCCGACGGGATTTATCGTAACGGATTCTATTTTTGCGCCTGTGCGCCGCGTAGCTTATAACGTTTCGAACGCACGGGTCGGTCAAATGACTGACTATGACAAGCTGACTTTTGAAATCTGGACCAACGCAGCTGTTCGCCCTGACGATGCTCTGGCCTATGCCGCAAAAATTCTGAAAGAGCAGCTGACGATTTTCATCAATTTCGACGAGTCAGAAGAGATCGACAGCCGCAGTGCTGAAGAGACCATCGAAGCGCGGCCGCAACTCAATGAAAATCTGTTCAAGACGGTCGACTCTCTGGAGCTGAGCGTACGAGCGGCCAACTGTCTTGAGAATGCCAACATCAAGTATATCGGTGAATTGGTAACGAAGACCGAAGCTGAGATGTTGAAAACGAAAAACTTTGGACGTAAATCTCTCAACGAGATTAAAGATATCCTAGCCGAGATGGGCTTGTCTCTTGGGATGAAAATCGACGGCTTTGATCCAGCTGTCTTGAGACAAAAAGAAAACGACGGACAATAAATAGGCAAAGAGGCAAGTATGCGTCATAAACATGGCTACAGAAAATTAGGAAGAGACTCCGCACATCGTCGCGCGTTGCTGCGCAACCTCGCAACATCTTTGATTACTCATGAACGTATCACCACTACCCTTCCCAAAGCTAAAGAGCTCCGGAGTGTTGTCGAGAAGATGGTGACCTTGGGAAAAAAAGGTAGTTTGCATCATCGTCGGCAAGCGGCTAGTTATCTTTTCGAAAAGGATGCCGTATCTAAGGTATTTAATTCCCTTGCGACTCGATTCAAAGATCGACAGGGTGGATATGTTCGGATCCTGAAGCGTGGATTACGCCCAGGTGATAGCGCCCAAATGGCGATCATTGAATTTGTGGATTATGAGTTGAAGACTGCCCCCGTGGCTGAATAGAGAGCTCCGACCACTAGCTTGAAGATGAATCCCGCTTTCGCGGGATTTTTTTTTGGGCAGTTCGGTAGATCTTGGGCATGTGTGGTATAATGTGGCATAGATAGGGGGGATTATGGGGAATCTGCGGAAGACTGGGAAACTTGCAGTTTTGTTTGGGTTCAGCCTATTCCTGATATCTTGCGAACGAGTCGGACGTTTCCGTGATGATCTAGATCGTTGGAGTTTCGCACTTTCAGGTGGAACCATGTTTAGTGACCCCTTTCAGGTGACGACTAAGCAACTTCATTTGGACGCTGGCGATCTATTTGGAAAAGACGTGATTCTAGAGGGCCATATTCTGGTTCTCGGTGCTGAGCAAACTCACCTCGTACTCAGTGATGGCGAAGGGCGAATGTTAGTGGTTCTTACGGAGTTGGAGGGCTCTTATCGGGATTTGGAAAAGAAAGAATCCTATCGGCTGCGTGTTTTGGGTCGTCTCGAGCGTGGAAAAAAGGGTTTGCCCTATATCTTGGCACATGCGATTCGTCTAACTGAAGACGCAAGTGCACTTTCTATCAGCGAAAGCGAGCAGCAAAGAATTCAAACGCGTGGTAAAGTTACTCCGGCCCCTTATCAAACCATGCAGTGAATCGAATGAAGATCCCCGACTTTTCAGATTTGAAAGGACTCATGGGATGTTCGAGGATTTAGCGCAAGATGAGATGTGAATATCATGACACTCTTTCTCTATGTGCTCAGAGATTTTTTTAAGTACGTTTTCGCCACACTTTTTTTGTGCATCTTTTTGTTTCTATTGTTCGATTTTATCCATAAGACGACACGTTATATTCCTAAGTATAATCCGACCACAGAACAGCTCATTAAGGTCTATATTTACCAGTTGCCGAACCTTGTGGCGCAGGCATTGCCAATTTCTGCTCTTTTGGCTTCTGTCATAACCATGGTTCTGCTCAGTCGGACCAATGAAGTTACGGCGATGCGTGCAGTGGGGATGGGCCCGTTTCAGATTGGTTTGCCTGTTGTGATAGGAGGGATCGTTCTCTGCTTCCTATCAATTGCAGTAGGTGAAGGAATAATGCCCCGGTCGGCTCAGAAGCTCCATTTCATTGAGGAGGTATTGATCGAAAGGGGTTCAGAGACTCAAATAGCGGAAGGTGCGCGGTGGGTTAAGAGCAGTAATGTCCTTTACAACTTCAGAGAGTACGACCCACTAACAAATGTGATGACAGTCGTAAGAGTCATTGAAACGGGTGAGAATTTTAGACCAAAGCGGAGTCTTGAGGCGCGGTTAGCAACTTATCGGCCTGAATTCGACGATTGGCTCCTAGAGGATGTAAAAATTCTTTATTTTTGGCCAAAGGGAACCCTGTCCTATACGGAGCAAAAGGAAATCT
>CANJJY010000434.1 GCA_947474445.1 Oligoflexaceae bacterium | reverse complement strand
CAGCGCCTCACCGCGCTTAGTAGCCGAGCGGAGAGCCGGTACGCGGATGCGCACGCGACCATACGATTGATGGATAAAGCAGTCCAATTGAATCCCCATGTGATAGCTTATACCCATCATAGATCACAGGGGACCAAATCGGTACTAAAATTTCAGCTTCCTCTGCGACTTCTCTTATCGATTTCATCTAACTCCAACATGCCTATCGCGTAGAAAATAAGAGTAAGCCCAGCCGGAAGGAATTTTCCTGAAATGCTTTGCTTAAGTCCCACTCCGGCAAAGGTCCAAGCCAAAGCTTTTTTCAAGTCAAGACCCCCATCGCTGACGTCTTCGAGGAAGTGATCGATGCCGACGCGAAGGGTGTGTAAGCGTTCAGCTATTGAGTTATCCTTGCGACCTTTAACGGGAATATGGACATGCAAGACTCCGCCCTGCTCAGCCTTTTCCAGCACGCTTCGGATCTCGTCGTCGGAGCTGTTTTCAAAAACTATCGTTCGAGTCAGAGGATTAGCCCGGACTCTCTGCGACATCGAAAGGGATTGCAGTTGCACGAGCGCGTCCCGCAGCGATTGACTATTTACATTGGGATCATCCATCTGCAAGCGGAGACGCCCGCTAGACTGATGGACGACACGGGCTGAATAAGCCATAGGATGTATCCTTTACGACGATTTGCTGACGTTAACTTTTACTTGAGTCGGAGCCTGTGCAACCACGCGTTCTTTCTCCTTTTCATGATCGATTTTTTTCTCAGACCGCACTTCTGCCAGAAGATCTTCGACGGTTTCGAACAAATGAGCGACTGACTCGCGGCCCTTTTCCATCAAGTTGACCCCGGCCTTGATAAAGCCTTTGACGACCGGACGCGTCATGCTGTTTTCTGTCGACAGGAGATCACGCGAAACAAAGCCGACACCGAAGCCTACGAAGAATCCCGCACTAAACTTTGAGTTTTTGAACATCACGAAAAAGCCTTTCTCTAAAGAGTGCTATCTAAATTGAGGGAGCGGTTACGAAAGTAGGTCAAACCCTCATTGAACAATAAAGGATAAAGACTGCGTATCAAGGCATCACTCCACTGGGCGCGACTGAGGGACTCCATACCCAAGATCTTTTGAATCTGCGGTGAGGTTGTTCCCAAGGCGAGCGTCGCGGCGGCGATGCCCATGGCCCCATAAATTCTCTTATTACGCGGCAAGCCTCCCGACAGCAAACCCCTTTGATCGGCGGAGGCTGAAAGGGTGTGCAGAATTTGTGAAAGGGTCAGCGTGATAAAAGCTGCCGTCGTCGCCGCTCCTTCATTTTCATGTTTCCTGCGCTGCCTGGCATGCGCAGAAAATGCCGCGAGTGCCATGGCGCTCGCCTCACGCAGCAATATTTTTTGAACTTCCGGCGGCAAAATAGCTGCTTCCGGATCAGGGGGCTGATTCTCCATCACATCGGCGGCAGGGGGGTCGAGAGCCAGAGCCAGACCTGGCAGCACGTCGCTGAGGAGATTGATCCAAAGCAATTGGATAGAACTCAGGGGCGAGCCTCGACCGCTGGCAATGGACACCAGCATCAATAGTATTTCGCTCAAATTAGTTCCGAGCAGGTACTTGATCGACTTGCGCAGATTGCTGTGAATGGCTCGACCCTGCTGAATCGCCTGAAAGAGAATTTCAAGATTGTCGTCCCGCAAGACGATATCCGCCGATTCCCTTGCCGCTGAAGTGCCTTGAAAACCCATGGCGATGCCCACGTGAGCGGCTTTGAGGGCCGGGCTATCATTGATACCATCGCCGGTCATCGCCACGATTTTGCCGCGACTTTGCAAGGCCTGAATGATGCGGAGTTTATCGCTCGGATTTACCCGCGAGAATACTTGGACGTCAGCGGCTAGGTCGGCAATTTCATCGAGGGTCATCGAAGCGAGTTCACGGGCATCCGCTATTTTTATTTTTTCACCCGGCAAGTTGAAGCCGAGGGCTTTGCCAACCGCCTTGGCGGTAGCCCTTTGATCGCCTGTCATCATGATGGTTTGAATACCAGCGCGATGAAAAGCTTCGATGAGTTCGGCCATGCCCTCGCGCATGGGATCCATAAGACCGACTAATCCGAGCCAGATCAGCTGCTGACCCTGAATCGTTTTAAGCCCCTCTCCCTCTGCAAAGGCAAAGCCCAGAACTCTCAGCCCCTTCTTTCCCAGCTGCCTATTTTGTTCGCGCAGAATATCTCGGACCTCATCGGTCAAAGGTTTGCGTTCCCCCTTGTCCATGTACCAGCTACTGATCTCGAGTAACTGTTCGGGGCTCCCTTTGACGGCCGCTAGGTTTATCGTGGAATTTTCGAGCTTATGGTAAGTCACCATATAGTGTCTTTTTTCTGTTCGATAGCTGGTGCGAAAGCGCGGCAGACTTTGCTTGAGCACACGCGGATCTTCACCGAGGGAAACAACGAGGTCGATCACCGCGCGCTCGGTTGCCGACCCACTCCAACGGCCTGGTTCGCCTTCGTGCGGGGGCATCCAGGTGCAATCCTGACAAAGAGAGCCGATAAGAGCAAAGGAGCGGGCGCTGAGCTGATCGCCCGTTTTACGTTCGCTCGGCACTGGCGCATGCGCATCGATGCTCGCTCGATCCCAAGCAGATAGTCCCCAGTAGCCTTCCGCCGCAACCATTTCATTCAGCGTCAGCGTGCCCGTTTTATCGAGACAAAGGATTTGAATACTGCCGAGCGCTTCCATGACCTTCAGCCGTCGCACCAGCACATTGCTGCGCTTGAGTTGAGAAACCCCCATCGCCATGGTGGTGGTTCCTATCGTCGGTAGTCCTTCCGGCACAGCGGCAACGGCAAGCGAAATGGAAGTCTGCAACATTTCCATAAAACCAATGCGACGCCACAGTCCAAGGGCAAAAACGCCGGCGCAGACGAGTCCCGAGAACCAGATTGTTTGCCGGCCGATATGCCCAAGATCTCTCTCGAGGGCCGAAGGTTGGGTTTCGGTGCTACCGACCAGCCGCCGCACTTGGCCGATTTTAGTATCTTCGCCTGTGGCGATCACGACGCCGAGTCCATGACCAGAGGTGATGATCGTCCCGCGGAAGAGGAGATTACTCTCCTCACTTACGGTTCGAACTTGCGCTGGATCGATACTCTTATGATGCTTGGCCATGGGCATCGATTCGCCCGTCAGGGGCGATTCATCCACCATGAGCCCATGACTATCAATCATACGCATATCGGCCGGCACGACTCCGATGCTCAGAAAAACGATGTCACCAAACACTAACTCCTCATCGAGGATGGTCTGCGTCTGGCCATCGCGCAGCACTTGCAATTCAAATGGTTCAACCTTGCCTATTGAATAGAT
>CANJJY010000433.1 GCA_947474445.1 Oligoflexaceae bacterium | reverse complement strand
AGCCCAAATTCTATGACCGCTTGCGATCGGCTGATGGCGGCCACCTGGCCTTTGAGTTCTTGAAGGGACTGCTCGTCGGACAACTCGGAGTCCCCTCCTATCGTTGCCAATTTCGGTATGTCGCTTCCCAGCTTATGTGCTATGTCCATACTTCAGCCTCTCCACGTCTATAAAATACCTGAAGGTAATCTGCATGTCCCTATTATGGCTCTTCTAGGTGGATTGCTGCAATGGGCTGGCAGAATCTGTACTGCCCTGCGGAGAGGCTACCGAAATGGGTTTTTCTACCGCTCTCAAATGGTAGGAAAAAAGGACAAAAATGATGGTTCAATTGAAATACATTCCAAGAAATCTTTCTTGATCCGAAGAGGCAATATTTACCTCTCTCGACTCTGGTCACCGTCCTCATGAAGGCTCAAGCTCACGCGCTGCTCCCCCGCATAGATGTTAAAGCTCCCCTCGCGCAGAAAGCCAATCAAGGTCATCTGCATGCCCGCGGCAAAGCTGACCGCCAAATCACTCGGCGCGCCGAGCGCAGCCACCACGCCGAGCCCGGCTCGTGCAGCTTTCTGCATCAACTCAAAGCTCACCCGCCCACTCAAGAGAAGCAAATAATTTTCCAAAGGCACAAGACCTGCTTGCAGCGCTGCACCGATGACTTTGTCGAGAGCGTTATGCCGCCCGACATCTTCAAAAATAAAGTGCAATTGTCCATTGAAATCAAAGATCCCGCTCGCGTGCAAACCTCCGGTATGCCCAAAGTTTTCCTGGGCTCGCCCGAGCGTCTCTGGCATCTTCAAAAGCAGCTGAGGAATCACCCTTCCCTGGACATGAATGCGAGGAAATTCTAGCTGAAAAACGGCATCGATACTTGATTTGCTGCAAAGACCGCACGAGGCATGGGCCAAGAGGTGTCGGCTCATTTTTTGAACATCGACGCGTACATGATCGTGCAGTCTCACGACGATCCTCTGCCTTTCAGTTGCGAGACGAGCCTCTATCCGTTCAACGTCGTCTCGCCCACGGATAATGGATTCTGTCAGAAGAAATCCCAGGGCGAGATTGATATCATCGCCAGGCGTCCGCATCATCACCACCAAACTCTGCCTTTGCCAGCGTTGACCATCGCAGTGATCGATCCAAAGCTCCAAAGGCGTTTCCGCCGCCAAGCTATCTGTCCTCGCGTGGTGGCCATCAAGCTGCCAGTGCGTGATCGCGCGGGAGACGCGCCGATTCACGATGCGCCTCCTTCGCGGAGAGGAAAGACCTGCACCAATTCATCCCTATAGGCGGGGATGCCACTCTCATCATCCAATCGTCCTCGCTGAATGAGAACGTTGGATTCCGGCCAGGGCGCGATGAGAGTCTGAGGCCTGACGCGTCCTGGTTTGACTGCGGCTTCCAAGCTGCCCGATGGCGACGTGATCCGAATGCGATCGCCAGGCTTGAGCTCCAACTCTCGCATATCGTCCGGCGATAGGATGACTTCATGCCGCCGCGTTGCGCTCAATGGTTCGAGATCGTGAAAGGCCATGCTATTGAACTGCTTTCCGCGGCGATTGGTCAACTGAAACCACCCCTTAGGAACGGCGTTGACGCGCGGCAGCACCGGCACAAAATGAGCCTTGCCATCAGAGGTAGCAAAGCGGCCCTCCGCGCAGAGACGCGGTCCACCCCATTGGAACTGATCGCCTTTCGCTTGGAGATGCTGAATCCCATCGTAAAAGGGCACCGCCGCCGCGATCTCCCGGCGGATGGCTCCGGTGTCGGCAAATGACAGGCGATCGGCCCCTTCTGGTTGAACCCGCCTCGCCACCTCGCACAGCACCCGCCACTCATCGCGCGCTTCAGGAATGCGGTGGGCTCCGAGTTCTGGATTAAAAATGATTCGACGCTCGGTGCTCGTTTCCGTATTGCCACCCGCCATTTCATAGCGAGTTGTGGCAGGCAGGACGATGACGGCCTCGCGCGAAGGCACAAACATCTGGGCGTTTAAGACTATATCGTGATGGACGCGCATACCGATCTGCTCGAGCGCCGCTTTCACGTAGGCGGGATCGGGCAGCACTCCAAAGAGGTTGCTGCCGATGCAGTAGAGAAGATCGAGTTCGCCCCGCGCCGCGGCATCGACCATTTCAACGATGAAGCGTCCTGGCTTTCTGCCGAGAGGAAAACCCCAGAGCTTTTCAAAAGTCTGGAGATTGTCTTCGGAGAGGGGAAGCCCACCGGGCAAGCTGTTCGGTGCAGCGCCCATTTCGCCGCCACCCTGCACCCCGGAATGGCCGCGAATCGGCATCAATCCGGCCCCCTCACGTCCAATATTGCTGCGCGCCAGCGCTAAATTCACCAGACTTCTGACGTTATCAGCGCCTTCCTTATGCATCGTCACGCCCATCGACCAGATAAAGATACAGCTCGAGGTTTTCGCATAGAGTTGCGCAAAGCGGAGCATCTCGTCCCGAGAACATCCGGCTGAAGCCTCGAGGTACTCCCAGCTTTGAACTTCTAAAGCAGCTTCTAGCTCGGCCCACCCCAGCGCAGCGCTGGTAAATGAACGATCGATCTGCTCGCGGGCGATCAGATGCTTGAGAACGCCATTGATAAAAGCCGCATCGCCGCCGACCTTCACTTCAAAGGTCGCGTCGGCGATAACAGTGCCGAGCATCGCCGACGAGGGCACCGACGGCACCCAATACTTGTCCATCCCTGGTTCTTGATAGGGATTGATCGCGGCGATTTTGGTGCCATTCTGTTTGGCAACATGCAGATATTTCATGAGGACGGGCTGGTTGTTCGCGGCATTGCTGCCGACGAAGACGAGGAGATCGCTTTTTAATAGATCTTGGTAACTCACTGTCGTCGCCCCATAGCCTATCATCTGTTTGAGAGCTACGGTGCTGGGCGCGTGACAGATGCGGGCTGAGTTATCGATATGATGACTTCCGAGGTAACGCACCGCTTTCTGCGTGGCGTAATAGGTTTCGTTGACCGTACCGCGCGAGACGACGTAGACTCCCCAGCGATCGAGCGGCAAGCCCCGCATTTTCGTGCTGATGCGCGTCAGGGCTTCCTCCCACGTAAGGGCTCGAAAGTGCGTCGCGCCCCCTTCGCGTATCATCGGCTGCGACAGCCGCCCGAGCGAGCGAAGTTGTTTTTCGTTGAGCTTTTGCATGTCCGCGATAGCGGGAAGCTTGTCAAATTTGAGCGGAGGCATCGTATTGAGCCGCAACAGATTGAGGCGAATCCAACAGAGGTGCACGCCGGGTATGGTCCAATCTTTCATCCCGCTGGTGCCCAACGCGCAGCCATCGCACACACCGTCTTTTAAAATTTTATAGGCGTAGGCGAGATT
>CANJJY010000432.1 GCA_947474445.1 Oligoflexaceae bacterium | reverse complement strand
GCGCTCATACGACTCCGAATGGGGCGGCTTTGGAGGAGCACCTAAGTTTCCTCCAGCTATGGCCCTCATGGCTTTGCTGCGGCAGTATAAAAGCCAAGGTAACCCTCAGATACTTGCGGCCATTCGCGGCACGCTCGATGGGATGGCGCGAGGCGGGATGCGCGATCATGTAGGAGGCGGTTTCCATCGCTATTCGGTGGACGAAACCTGGTTGGTTCCGCACTTTGAAAAAATGCTTTACGACAATGCCCTCCTTACCCTCGCATACAGCGAAGCCTATCAGATCACTCACGATGCAAGTTACGCAGATGTCGTCCATTCGACTCTGACTTACGTTTTGCGCGATATGCAGAGTGCAGAAGGCGGATTTTACTCCGCAGAGGATGCTGATAGTGAAAAAACTGAGGGTAAATTCTACGTCTGGACCACGGATGAACTGCTAAAACGCTTGAGCCCTGATGAATGGCAGACTTTTCAGCAGTATTTTTCTGTCGAGAAAGAGGGAAACTTCACCATCGATCGCCGCGTAGAAGAGCTCGAAGAGGCGGCTGGGTTGAAGGCCGTGCGGTTTGCGAATATTCTGCACCATCAAAAAAAGGCGCAAATCCCTCTCGCCACTGAGGATCGATATGCGGTTCTCCTTCAGAAATTGGCTCGTCTGCGCGATGAGCGGGTACGTCCCCTTTTGGACGATAAGATCCTCTGCTTTTGGAACGGCCTGATGATTGCCGCCTGCGCGCGGGCGCATCGAGTCTTTGGTCACGCGAGCTATCGCGAGGCTGCGACTCGGGCCGCAGATTTTGTATTAAAATCCCTGCGAAAGGAGGGGCGACTTTTGCGCTCCTATCGCGCAGGCCAGGCGCGCTTTTCGGCCTACCTGGAGGACTACGCAGGGCTTATCTACGGTCTCATTGAGCTTTATCAAGCCAGCTTTGAGAGCCGCTGGCTTCAGGAAGCTTTTACCCTGCAAGCTGAGCAAGACAGGCTATTCTGGGATGAAAGCGAAGGCGCTTATTTTGAAACCGATGGCCAGGACCCGACGCTGATCCTTCGCTCGAAGGAAATGGGCGACAACGCGGTGCCGAGTGGCAACAGCCTCAGCGCGATCAACCTCCTGCAGCTCAGTGCCTTAGCGGGCGATCTGAACCTTGAGACCAAAGCCAAAAAAATCATTTCGCGCAGCTCGGAATTGCTGAAGAAATTTCCACAGGCCCTCCCGATGCTGCTGCTCGCCGTCGATCGCATGGCTCATCCGAGCCAAGAACTGATTGTCTCCGCCGATCCATCCCAGCCACTCGTGTGGCCTGATCTCTGCCCGCTCTTCACTCCGCACCTGGTCGTTCTGCGCTACGATCAAGACCTCGAAAAGTATTGTCCAACGCTGAAAGGCAAGGTCGCGAAGCTTGGACAGACCGTCTATTATCTGTGTGAAAAAGGCAGCTGCCAGCAACCGACCACCGATCACGAGGAATTCTTGCATATGCTTTCATATAATCATAAAAAGGCAGACCGGCTTACGTAAAGTCGGCTTCTCCGTCGACGAGGGTTTTTATGTCGCCACGTTCCGCCGCCGCTTGGATTGAAGATCTCGGACTGCTTCCCCACCCGGAAGGAGGCTATTACCGAGAAACCCACCGCTCACCCGGGGAAATCGGCAGCGAATCCTTGCCGCCTACCATGCAAGGAAGCCGTTCCTATGTGACGGCCATCTATTACCTGCTCGAAGCCGGTCAAGTGTCGCGTTTTCACCGCATTTGCAGCGATGAACTTTGGTTTTTTCATAGCGGCGATCCCTTGGAGATCGTGATGCTCAATGAAGACGGTGCTCTCTCGCAGATCCTCCTCGGGCCAGGCGGTGATTTTGGCCAACGCTTGCAGGCCGTCGTCCCGGCTGAAGCATGGTTCGGCGCGCGACCGCTCGGAGGATTCGCCGGCTATGCTCTGGTTTCTTGTGTGGTAGCCCCAGGATTTTCTTTCGAAGACTTTCAGTTAGCCTCTCCCGAAGATCTTCAGAAATGGCCCAATCTCGGCCAAGTCCCCGAGCTTTGTCCGCCGCTTCATTGACGGAGGCAAAGGTCGATGAGCCGTCTGGACAATTACCGAGCGCTCCAGTAGGCTGCGTCGCAGAGTAACTACCGCTGAAGGGGCTTCGCGCCATGGAAGAGACTTTAAAAAAAACTCCCTTACACGCTCTGCATAAGCAGCTGAAGGCCCGCATGGTGCCTTTTGGCGGCTGGGACATGCCGGTCCAATACGAAGGCGTGATCGCCGAACATAAGCAGGTGAGACAAGACTGTGGCGTCTTTGATGTCAGCCATATGGGCGAGATCTTTGTCTCGGGTCCCGAAGCCGTGGCCTACCTGCAGGCTTTAACTGTAAACGATATCAATCGTCTCGCGATCGGCCAGGGCCAGTATAGTGCGCTACCGACGGACGCCGGCGGCTTTGTCGATGATCTCATCATCTATCGCTTGGGCGACGAGCAGTTTCTTCTCTGTGTCAATGCATCGAATATAGAAAAAGATTTTAACTGGCTGAGCTCGCAAAAGGGAACCTTCAAGGTTCAGATCGAAAATCAGTCTGAGCAGTGGAGCCAGCTGGCTATCCAAGGTCCTCGGAGTCAAGCGGCCCTGAACACCTTGCTTTCGCCCAGCGATCAGGCCAAGGTCTCCGCGCTTGCCTACACTGATATCGTCCCTGTTTCCTTCTTTGATCAGCTCGGCTACGCAGCCCGGACAGGCTACACAGGCGAATGGGGCTACGAAATCTATGTTCCCAATGCGGTGGCGAGTCCATGCATGGCGACTCTGCTGGAAAAAACTTCGGCTCGGCCTATTGGGCTAGGAGCTCGCGATACGCTGCGCCTAGAAGCAGGTTACCTGCTGTATGGCAACGACATGGACGAAACGGTCAGTCCCATCGAAGCCGGGATAGCTTGGGCTGTGCGTTTTGAAAAAGGCACCTTCAAAGGTCGCGAACGGATGGAAGCAGAAAAAGCCGGCAAGCTTCCATCGCGGCGGATGTATGCTTTTCTCATGGATGAGCAGGGGATCGCGCGGCATGGTATGGAGATCTATCGCGACGGCAAAAAGATCGGCGTCGTCACCAGTGGTTCGTTTCTCCCAAGCCTAGACGCAGCGGGTGGTTTGGCCTTGATCGATAAAGACGCTGCCCTCCTCGGTGACCTGGTCGAGATCGATATTCGCGGTAAAAGAAAACTTGCGAAGCTAGTGAAAAGACCCCTATATTCGGGCAAGGTTAAGTAGTCGCGCTTGGCCGTTTTGCACGGTCAAGTCAGTCAGAGCATAGACGCTGCGCTCAGGCGCAGTCGGCATCATTATCAGAGGTTTTCGATG
>CANJJY010000431.1 GCA_947474445.1 Oligoflexaceae bacterium | reverse complement strand
TCCTATAAAATCAACTTACTAGAATATATGCAGCACAACGACCGCCGGTCCCTCGGCCTTGTACAATCGACTCGCATCGTAGCCTCTTACCCTTAGATACCGTCTGTAGGTAAAACCTTACAGTAAAGAAACTTTGTCAAAGCCTTAATCGGCTGCTTTTTTGTATGCGGTTTTTTGCAGAGGCCTCAGCTCTTTGAGCCTTCGCCCTTTATATTTCGCTGAATCAGTACCTTAGCCGATCGCAAACCAGATTCGTCACCTCTTCTCGATTCCTCGTACCCTAGTCACAGGGCCACTTTCGGTGGCTCAGTTCTTGCTCTTCTTTGCTCTGCCTGCTGTTGGTCTTTTCGGAATTGAGGTGGCTATGGTCCTGCTTAAGAACTCTTTGCGCAAACTCTGCCTGTTCATGCCGCTCATCGTGCTTGGTTTAAGCTGTGGACGCAACGGCGCCGGTTCTGGCACAGATCTATCCGATGTTAAAATCGAAGCCTTGGAAGGTCAGGAATACGACCGCTTTGAATTGGAACTGATCAGCAGAGATCCAAGCTTCAAATTCCCACCGAAGAGCTTCAATCGCGGTGCCGTCGCTGAAGTTCAGATCAAGGTTCCCGCAGGACCTTATACGATCAGACTCGACTACTTCCTCAAAGATCAGAAGATTTTTAGCGCCGATTACTGTACCGGCGATAAGAAAAACAATCAGCAAACCTTTGCTCCCGGACCTGTCACGGCGATTATTAACGTGTGCAGAAAGGATGACGGCGGTTCAGTGACTCCGGGCGGTGGCGCGACTGGTGCAAGTTTTAGCGTCAAAGATGGTTCGCTGTACGACAAAACCGGTAAGTTGTTTGTGATGCGCGGCTTGAGTATGCCCTTCGCTTATTATTTTGATAAGTCGATGACGGCTCTCGATGATACCAAGAAATTCGGTTTCAACACGGTTCGTATCGTTTGGTGCGCTGACAACCTGCTCGATTATCCCGATCGCTGCGCGCAAAAAGATGTGCATCCCGCCTCCGATCTCGAAAAGATTTTGGCTCGGATGAAGCAATTGAAACTCGTCGCAGTTTTCAACCTGCAGAATGCCACCGGCTCGGACAAGCGCTCTGATCTCCAGACCCTAACTGCCTACCTGTTGAAGCCCGAGATCAAAAAGATTCTCAACGATTATAAAGATATGGTCATTATCAACCTTGCCAATGAATGGTACGGAAGCTGGAACAAGCCGAAGGAATGGTTTGATTCATACAAAGCTATGCTGCCCCAGCTGCGAAGCGGCGGATTAAACCATACGATCGTCATCGATACCACTGGCTATGGTCAGGAGTTTGCCAGCATTCCAGCTTATGGACCGAGCCTTTTAGAGGTCGATAAGAACATCTTGCTCGCCGCGCACATGTACGATCAGTTCGGTACGATCGAAAAGGTTAAGACATCTTTCGCCAGCGCGCGGGCCAAGAAATTGCCCCTCATCATCGGCGAATTTGCTTGTTCACACGGCGATAGAGGCACCGTCGCTTGTGATGCTATCATGAATGAAGCGGAGAATACGGGCTATAAGGTCGGAACGATCGCTTGGTCCTACACGGGTAACGGCACGGACCTGAGGGATCTTAACATCGTCGATCAAAACGACTGGAAGACGCTGACGACCTTCGGCAAGAAGGTGATTGAGTCAGGTTTCGGGGTTAAAGCGACTTCAAAAGAAGCCTGCTTCTTTGCAGCTGCTGGTTGTCCCTGAGGAAATCTTGGCGAAGGCCAAAAGATAGAAGGCGAGAGAGGGGTGAATGGTCCGAGAGGCCTTCACCCTTTTTACTTTTCCATTAGTGCATCAGAGGGCGGCAGGCTAAAGAACCGACTGAGGATCCCGCTTCACCGAGATCATAGCTGAGGCTTTGCCCTTCGGCATCGCTGTAGAGACTCGCAGGGCCTTCACTGAGGCTAAAGCCAGGGCTCGGCACCAAGACCAGTTCATAGCCCGACTTGACCCAGGCTTTGGTCAAGCTATCACTCAAAAATCCAAGATCACCATAGACACCGGCGGCGACGGCCAGCTCACTGCCCGAGTTCTCCGAGTAAACGATGCAATTGGGTTCAAAGCCGAGGTACTTGCTGACGAGAGCTTCCAAGCGAGCCACGGTCGGCTGCAGGGAGAGGTTGAGACTCGCCGCGCCATCAGCGCCCCAACTAAATCGCTGAGGTATCGCCGTGTAAGCGACAAGATCACGGATCTTAACGAGAGTAGAGGCGTAATCTTCGCCGTGGGGAGCCAGGGTCAGGCTCGCTGTACCATCCTCATTTTTCACCGATATCGTTTCGTTCTCCCAGTTGAGTACATAAGTTACCTGGCTTGAACTCCGATTGTTCTGGACCCTTAGGTCCACGCTGCTGAGGGTAATCTTGACCGCATCATGGTTACCAATGAAGGCGGTGTAGCTATCGGCGCGAGGAGCGGCTTGATCCATTTCGCTCGCCGTGACCAGGCTCGGTTTCATCATAAGAGTCATGAGAATCATAGAAAGAGAAGCAATACCTTGAACTTTGTTCATTATCATGGCTGTCTCCGTGCTGCGTGATCGTCTGATAAAAGCTTTGTAGCAAAGGCTAACCATTTTGTCATGCATTATTTTGGCGTATATAAGTGGGCATCTGAAATGCTGATCAAAGGGCCCTCCCGACCCTGACATTTCGGGAAGTAAAGAAAAATTGGCTTGCCAATGCGGGGGTGCCCACCTATAAATACGTCACAAGAACATGTTCAATATGTCTTACATAGACGTCTCAGGCCTTCGTTTGATCGACGATTCATTCCGGCGATAGACAATAATCTCAGGGAGATTGACCCATGAACGACTTTGAAAATTCTTCCTTCCGAACGCCGCATTTGCTCGCTTTTTCGATCAGCCTTTTCGTCTTCGCCGCCTGTTCCCAAAAAGCCGAGCATGATCTCAAAAAAGAACGTGCCGCTTACTTTGACTTAGAGGCCCGGACCGCTGAACTCGAAGCTTCCAAAAACCAGTTGGCCGAGGAATCGACCGCGAAGAGTGAGGAACTGGCTCAGAAGAAAGCTGAGACAGCTGCGAAGGACGAGAAGATTCATGGCCTGGAATCGACTCAAAGCAGCCTGGAAGGAATCATCGATGCGGGCAAAAAGCTGGTCGATGGACTCAAGATCGATCTATCGGCAGCGAGCACCGCTCTTGCCGATAAGTCGGCTCGGATCGACAGTCTGACGAGCGAATTGAATTCTCTGAAGCTTGATCTGGCGAACACTTCAAGTCTGCTCAAGTCCAAAACGGAAAGCGTGACGAAGCTCCAAGATGATCTGGCCCTCAGCAAAAAGACGATCTCAGAGC
>CANJJY010000430.1 GCA_947474445.1 Oligoflexaceae bacterium | reverse complement strand
TGAGGCGATCGCGTGTCAGGGGATCACTGTTGACGACCGACCCTACTGCGTGCATGAGATTGATCAGCAGTTTGGCCATCCGGTAGCCGGGCGCGGCCTTGCCCGCAAAGATCACGGTGCGCGGGGGAATATCCGCGCGAAAATTCTCGCGGAGATAATGGTAATGATGAATGCACTGCATCAACTTGAGCAGCTGTCTTTTATATTCGTGGATCCGCTTCACCTGCACATCGAAGATCGAGGCCGGATCGATCGCGACGCCTGTCTCCTGCTTGACGAGAAAAGCGAGACGCTCCTTGTTGCGCGCCTTGATGCCGCCGAGTTGGTCGAGAAATCCAGCATCGCTGGTGAACGTTTCGAGTTTCTTGAGCTGCTCGAGATCTTTGACCCATTCGCTGCCGATAGCCTCATCGATCAATCCGCTGAGCGAGGGATTGGCGAGCAGCAGCCAGCGGCGCGGACTGATGCCGTTCGTCTTATTATGAAATTTGCGCGGAAACAGGCTATTGAATTCGGGAAAGACCTTTTCCTTGAGCAGCTGCGAATGCAAGGCGGCGACGCCATTCACTGAGAAGCTGGCGAGCACGGCGATGTTTGCCATCCGCACGTCTGGGTTTGCCCCTCGCGAGATCAGCGCGACCTTGTCGATGAAACTCTGGTCATAGATCGGTCGTTCGCGCAGGCTCTGCAGAAAGCGGCGATTCATCTCCTCGACGATCTGCAGATGTCGCGGCAGGATATCTCTAAACATGCTGACCGGCCAGCATTCGAGCGCTTCGGGCATGACGGTGTGATTGGTGAAAGCGATCGTTTTTTTGGTCACGTTCCAGGCTTCATCCCAATCGAGACCTTCGCGATCCATGAGCAGGCGCATAAGCTCAGGAACCGCCAGCGTCGGGTGCGTGTCGTTGAGCTGAATGACGACCTGCTCATGCAGCTGGAGCATCGACACGTTGCCGCTCTTGTAGCGCCTTAGAATATCTTGGAGCGAGGCCGTCACGAGAAAATACTGTTGCTTCAGCCGGAGGACCTTACCGAGATAATTTGAGTCGTTGGGATAAAGGACCTTGGACAGAGCTTCGCTCTCGACTTTATCCATCACCGCACCGACGTAGTCGCCGGAATCGAAGATAGCAAAGTGAAAGTCCTCATCGGCCTCCGCCGCCCAAAGCCTGAGGGTATTGACGTTATCCGTCCCGAATCCGGGGATAGGCAAATCGTGGGGGACTGCGATCACCCGCTGCTGCGCCTCCCACGAAGCCTGTAAAGATCCCGAGGAGTTTTCATGAAAACTGGTCGAGCCGCCGAAACCAACTTCGTAGGAATGGATATGCTTTTCCACTTCCAAAGGATACCCAAACCGCAGCCAGGGATCGGGCATTTCTTTTTGTTGCTCGTTTTCAATGACCTGACGGAACATGCCGAATTCATAACGGATGCCGTAGGCATAGACGGGTAGACTCATGGTCGCCAGAGAATCGAGAAAACAGGCGGCCAGCCGTCCGAGTCCGCCGTTGCCGAGACCCGGGTCAGGCTCCAATTCTGCGATGCGGTCAAATTCCAGTCCGAGTCCCTCGAGAGCTTTCTGTCCCACCTCAAAAAGATCGAGGTTGATCAATGCGTTCTTGACCAAGCGCCCCAGCAGGTATTCCATAGAGAGATAGTAAAGGCGTTTCTTGTTGGCGCGAAAGTATTGGCCCTGGGTGGCCATCCATCGGTTCATGAGCAGGTGCCGCACCGTATCGCAGAGGCCAAGAAGTTGCTCGCGGGGCGTGGCTCGGGCCAGAACCGAACCGAGGGTGTGCTCGAGGCTTTTGCGAAAGGCAATCTGGAATGCTGCTACTTTCTCTTCGAAAGACGGGCTATCGAGGATAATATCTACTACATCGCGCATAATAAGATCCTTTAGCGAGCACAGTAATTCATAGGAAACGTTCATGGTTCAAGAAACGGCAGATGGCGTCAAGCAGAGTTTTAACACCCAGGGGATTCCGCTGCTCCCTTCTGTAGGGCTGCGCATGGGTGAACCAAACGCTGCCGTCTGGGAACTGCCCCAAGGGCAGTCGAAACGAGCCCTCCTCGCGGTCGGCGCGCAGCTTGAGCTGAAGGTCACTCTGCCCATCGCCGGTCCTCACGCGATGGTGCGGGTCCACACCTGCCTCGCTCCAGGGTCGGTGCTCCCCCACTTCGCGCCGCAAAACCTCGAAAGGCTTGATGCACAATCCTTTGTCTGGCGCTGCCCCTTAGCGAGGGCCGGTCGCTTTACCATCATGGGTACCTACTCGCTCGACGGCGAAAACTGGTGGCAGATGCGCGGCGATCCCCTGCTGATTCTCGTGATCCCCCCGCAGCTCCGCGCCATGCGCATGTACATTATGATTCCAACGGCAAATGGTCCTCTCAGTCATTGGGCGCAGCATCTGCCCCGCATCACGGCCATGGGTTTTAACATGATCCACCTTTTGCCTTTGACCCAGCAAGGTGGTTCACGGAGTCCGTATGCAGCCCGCGATCTCTTCGCTTTCGACCCGGGTCTGGGCGATCCGCACGATCAGCGATCGCTCGCCGCCCAATGGGAGGATTTCGCCCGCGCGGCCCAGCGCCAGAACATTGGGCTCTGCCTCGATCTGGTTTTGAATCACGTCGCCATCGACAGCGAAGTCGTCCTGCGGTGCCCCGATTGGATCGTCCCCGACGAGCGCGAAGCCGATGGTTTCAAGCGGGCCGGATACTGGGCGGGTGAGACGTGGGAGAAATGGGACGATTTAGCTTTAATCAACTATGCACATCCCAATCCCGAAACGCGCCAAGCAATCTGGTCTTACTTCCGCGCCTATGCCTTCTTCTGGGCCCGCTACGCTGCAGAAACAAAGGGTATGGTGCGCCTCGATAATCTACACAGTACGCATCCTCTCTTCGCCGCGGCCTTGACTCACGAACTGCGTGCGGCTTTTCCCACTCTCGGTATTCTCGGTGAATATTTTCATACGCACGAAAGCTTAGTCGCGACGGTTCGCAGCTACGAATTGGATGTGATCCTGGCCACCACCTGGGAGCATCATTTCACACACGAACTGCGCCGCTATCTGCGCTATTTGCATGACACTGCCGCAGAAATCCCTTGGTTCACCCCAGTCAACTCCCACGACAGCGGAACGCCGGCCCAGGAGTTTGCTTCGGTGCTTTCCACGCGTCCCCGCTACCTGGTCTCGGCCCTGCTCGGCACCGGCGCCACAGGTCTCAGTCAAGGCGTGGAGACCGGCCTCCTGGAAAAGCTCTCCTTCATCGGTCCGCCTCCCGTCCCGAAGTTTGCTCCCGATCAAGACTTTCGGCCATTGATCAAGCGCATCAACTCTTTGCTCGCCACTGTACCCTGTTTTCAACAGGGTGGTGCCATT
>CANJJY010000429.1 GCA_947474445.1 Oligoflexaceae bacterium | reverse complement strand
TGCCTATGCTAAAACCTGGATGGATGTAATCGGTCATTTTGGAAGGCGCACCGATACGCTCCTCCTGGGTCTTACCGCTACACCGCGCCGTAGCGATGGTCGCTGCGCTTCCGATTTATTTCGCGAAACGGCTTTTGAAATTTCCTTAGGTGAACTGCAGGAGCGCGGTTTTCTGGTTCCTATGGATTATTATACGGTCGAAGCTTCGCTGGGCCTCAGCTCTCTGGCGGTCGATCAGAGCGGTGATTTTCAGGCGAACCTGCTCGGCAAGATAATGAATAGTCCAGAAATCAGGGCTCTCACCGTCAAGGCCTGTATGGAGCGTGCCAAAGGACAAAAGACCATCGCTTTTTGCGCTTCGGTAGAACACGCAGAAGAACTTGCCATAGAGTTTGAAGAGCGGGGAGTCCGCGCGGCCTTTGTATCGGGAGAAACCCCTGATCGCACTGCGATCATCAATGATTTTCGATCCGGGCGTATACAGTTCTTGAGTAATTATGGTGTGCTGACGGAAGGCTTCGATGATCCTTCGATAGAATGCGTGCTCCTCGCGAGACCCACGACGTCTCCTTTGGTCTACAGTCAATGTCTCGGACGCGGCCTCAGGAGCTTTCCGGGAAAACGTGTGTGTACGGTGATCGACATCGTCGACCGACAGCGACAGCAGCTTCAGTATAATGCTTATGAGGCGGCCGGACTTCAACGCTCGTGGCGGGGTTCTGGCAAAGATCCCTTGCGAGAAGCCGCAGCCATCGCCCGCATCCGCGTTACGGATCCTTCGGCGTTTCTGAAAATCAAAAATGCGCTCTCGCTGAGCGAAACTCAAGCCATCCTCATGAGCCTCGATCCGCGAACCGTATTAGCCGGCATCGATGGAATGCCTCTCGTGCGCTATGAAAGGCCGCTGGAGGGTATGACTCTTGCACCGGACGAGGCGAGAAAGCGGGCCGAAGAAATCGTAAACGCTTCACTTGCTGGGGTCACAGGCCTCCGGGTGACCGCCCATGAAGCTCATCTCGAGGTACAAGCCAAAGCCCGGGTCTCTTTCGATGGGGCAACCTACCTCAGCTGGCATCTGGAACAAGCGACAGGGTTTCGTGTCAGCATCGACGTCGAACCCCTCAAAGAACCGCCACAGATTCCGCTGCCTTCCAGTTTGCCTTCCGATGCGAAGAGAGCTGCGCTTGAAGCCTTGCTATCAGCACCCGCATCCGAGCCTGCTATCGAGTCAAGACCGGTAGAAAACACTGTGATCGCAGCAGCGGCGGTCGCCCCCGAAAAATCGTCTGCCCCTCTGGGATTAAAAGCGCGTCTCGATCGACTTGTGCACGACGCCAAGCAAATCCTTTCGCAAACCCCTGATTCTCTGCGCACAGACGCGGCAGCTCCGAGCCCTCCGCTCTCGCCTCAGACGGGCAAGTCTGACAAGCCGGGACCGAGAGGGCTTTCGATTCAAGAACGCTTAAAAGCGATTAAAGCAGAAGCTTCGCTGCGGGATTCTTAACGAGGATCTTCGTCTTACCAAAAAAGACAAGAAAGCTTGTCTCTATTTTTGTTTTAGATGAAGCTGAACATCTTTAAGTAGCTTCAATTGTTGCGTGAGACTTTTCTGCTGAAAAAGATTAGCCTGAACATCGATATGCTCGAAATCGCCTTGGGCGAGTAAGCTACCCTTCTTTAATTCGTAAGTCGGCGCCAAGTCCGCTCCGCGATTTTTGACCTCACCGGCCCAATCGTTCAATTGAACCTTGAACGAGCCGCTCAGATACCAGAGACTTGTTTCTTCGTTTTTACGGGTGACCGCTTCGGAGGTTGAAGTAAAGTAGGTATCTCTCGGCGTTAGCGCATCGGCTTCGCCGCTGATACTGTACTTGCTGTAGGAATTGCGCACGATGGCCATGCATCCATCTTTCAGACTCCAAATATCTCCATCCGACACTTGTTCGCAAGGACTGCCGTCTGCCATACCGAAATAGTCGTCCGTCTGCATATCAACCTCGACGGTTCGTTCTCCTCCGGAGATTTTGAACGCCGATTTCCCAACCAATATAGCAAAATCCTTTGATATTCCCGATGCACAGATAAAATTCAGCCGACCCGCATCAGAGAACTTTTTTCCTTGGTACATCGCGGTTCCGCCCGAGGAGCAGTGGACTTCATACTTCAGAGCGATCGTGGTCTTGATCGATTCGACAGTGGCTCCCGAGGCTTCGAAAAAAGCTTTAAAGCATTCAGAGATGTCGATCTCGCCGCCGACCTTGATCGTCGTGTCGTTCGCTTGAACTTCCAAACTATCGAGCTGCTTTTGATAGCAAAGTCCAAAGGCACTCTCGGTATCGGGAGCCGTTGCAGGGGAATTAGCGATGAAATTGGATTCATAACCGGCTATGGCATCGAGAACACTTTGCTGATCAAAGCTCACAAGATGGGCCGGCGCTATGAAAGGCACAGTGATAAGAGTTTGATCGGACGATGAAGTCACTGAGGCCTGAAGACCGGATTCCTTGTCATTACTTTTTTTCGGAGCGCAATCGCTCAAGACCAAAAGCCCCAAGGTCACCGTAGCGGCAAACCTGATTTTCGCGAGGTCAATATTCATGTCTCTAGTCCCTCATCGGTTGAGGCTCACTCTGCTGGTCGACAGATGGGTGAGAGAAAAGAAAAAGAAAAGCTGTGGTTTACAGCTCGAATTCTCTCCCGACCCGGCCTTGCCCCAAGGTTTCGGTCAGAAGAGCCAAAACTTTAGGATAAAAATCCAATTATTACCGAAAGGTCTCCACTTTTAACTCCATCATCCCCTAGGGCAGGCGGCAAGCATCGATAAATGAACAGCATCTCCTGGGTCGCTTTTCGAACGCGCCGGGCAGGAGAAAGAATTCGAGGCTTGTCGCTACGCACCACTCGAGAGATGATACCACCAGCAACTTCTGAATGAGACAGACGGCGATGATCACGTGAATCATCGTTCGTAATATGAGAATCCGCGAGACGGTCTCCTATCGAGGGAAAAAGTCTCTTCACCCAGGGATCTCTATGCCGGCTCTTCGTCAAGACGAACTCGCCTTTATCTCAGAAGCCGTTGATTTTTTGGAAAATCCAGCTGCTTTTATGCGCTTCGCCCAGAAGTTCAGTCTTCCTATCGAAAAACTTCAAAATCGACTGCCACCGAAGGCGCAAGAAATCTTGCACTTGGCCGTCGACCGCTCGATGCATACCGCACTCAAGATAGCTATTGAAAGCCTTGGTGAGAACACGGAAGAGACCACATCTTGGCGTCTCGCTCTCGAAGGCGGACAGAAGAGTCATTGGCTCCATACTTTGGCCGTGACGACGACAGGCGCCGTAGGCGGAGCCTTTGGCTTCTCGTCGATTCTAGTGGAATTGCCTATTTCAACGACGATTATGCTG
>CANJJY010000428.1 GCA_947474445.1 Oligoflexaceae bacterium | reverse complement strand
TTTTAGGCCTGCCAATTGCCCCGATTTCACATCGTAGGCGAATTCGGTCAAGAGCTCTTCGAGCACCTCATGAAACAGACGAACTTGCTTAGGAGAAGCGTCTTTATCCTTATCCTTGCTCCCGCCGCTCGGCGCCTGGCGGCCGCCTTCGCTGTCCTCGTCGAGAGCATAGGGAACGGGCCTGACCGATTTTCCGCGCCCGCTGCCGCCCTCACCCTCGGGGCGCGCGCCTTGACCGAATGCAGAGCTTTGGCTGAGGGCCAAGGCGATGCAAACGCAATAGGTCACGCAATACCAGGGTCGGAAGCTGTTCATTGGCGGAGGCGCTCCTTCATTATCAGAGTCTCTATAATCTTAACAGAAGTGATTGGGGCGATAGTTGCCGAGCGCTTCTCGCGTCTATTCGGGATCATCACCCTCTTCGTCATCGCCTCCCCCCTCGTCGTCGTCATCAGGATTTTCCAATTCGTCTGGATCGACTGCTTCCGGGTCATCCTCGGGATTCAAAGTTCCCTTGGCTGGCAGGAGGTTGCGGCCGAAATAGAGCTGCGAAAGGGCGATGTAGCGCTTTCGGGCGATATAGCGATAGTAGTTGTCATCGATCACGCGATCGAGGGCCAGGGCCAAGATCCAGAGAGCGCGGTTTTCGGCTAGGAATGATTGCAGACGATCTTGGTAGTTCTGACCCAAACTGCTCTGCTCGAGCTTCATTTCCAGCCGCATAAGCATGTGATAGAAGCACCAGTGATGAACTTCAGGATTAGTGGCGACATCGGCCTGAAGTTTTTTGGACAGTTTCCGGAGCTCGTCACGCGATCGACCCGCCTCGCTGGTCGCGAGGATTTGAGCCTGGCAATCATCGATCCTTTGGATGGAAAAGCGGTTTTCTTGCGTCGCTAACCAAGAGCGCAGCATTTCTCCGGCCGCCTTGCGCGGTCGCGGGAGTTCCTTGTCGCCCGCATCGGCGGTCGCGTCCCCGGTTCCGGCTTTGCCGGCTCCTGGTTTCTTAGCCGCGGTCTTCTTTGCAGGGAGCGTTTGTGAAGATGAGAAGAGACTGCATCCAGAACTCAGCGATAGACAGAGGACAAAGCCCAACAGCTTAGGGAGGAGCCGTGCCCAGCCAAAGGCTGAAGCCCAATCCCAAATACCCCAAGAATTTGCGTTCCCCCACCTGCAAGCCACTCGTAAATTCCCCTTCACACTGCGTACTGAAGCTATAGGCATACGTGTACTCGACCCACAGTCCGGGACCATCGAAACCGATGCCCTTCGAGGCGAGTTGAGGAGGTGCATCGACCGCCCCTTTCTCTCCCTGACGACTGACCGCAGCGATGCCGAGTCCCACGCGATGTCGATTCGGAGCTTCTTCCGCTCCTCCCGTCTCTTCGGCAGAAACTTCTTTAAAGTGAAGCCATTCCCATGCGACTGCCGGGCCGAGGTACATCCACCCAAAGCGCCCTGAGTTGTCGCCGAGTCGACCCTGACCGCTGAATGAGAGTCCGCGGAAACCCAGCCAAAAGCTGGGGGATTGGCTGTCCGCTGCCGAGAGGCGCGTATAGAGGGCGAAGCGAATGCCGGGTTCAGCCTCGAAGGTGGCACCCGAACTTATGATTTTTGGATAAATCAGATCGAGATCCCAGCGAAGATGGGCTGATACAGGCGGCTGCGGGGGTGGGGGAGGGCGTTTGGGATGAGACGGTTCCGCGCTGACTTCCGAAGGAGGCAAGCCACCGCTCGCATCGCCAGCGGCTTCAGCCTCTTCCTTTTTTTGCTGCCGTCGCTCGTTGAGCCATTCGCGGAGAGATCGCTCGCCTCGCGGTTGACTCGGTTTTAATCCACGCGGCAAATCTGGCCCTTGTATGCCCGGACCTTTGGTCTGAGACCAGCCAAGAGGAGAGAGGCTCAAGAGAAAAAGAGCGCAGATAACTCGTTCAATCGACATGCCGAACCTCACGTTTGAGCCATTATAGCGATAAAGGGGACAACGAGCATGCATCTCCTGCGAAGGCCTTGTGCAGCTTCTGCTTGGGAAAAAGCTGCCCATTTTTTTTATGATGATCCCTGCCTAGACTTTAATTAAGAAGACCCTCCTTCCGTGGGGTCGACGCCCTGAATGTTCCCGAGGAGAGCCAGCCTGTGAAACCCAGGTCAAGCCCAAAACAGATGCCGTCGCCGCAGAAACGTTTGCCGGCGCACGAACTCTTTCCGCAGCCCGGCGTCTATCGGCCGCAGAGCTTTCATCAGCGTCCTCAAAAACCTCGCCAGAAGCAGCAGCAACCTTGGCTTTGGGGGCTGGTTTTTCTATCCTTACTCGTCATGGGCTTTGGACTCTTCGGCTGGCTGCGGCGCCCGCATCTGCAGGCTCCCTATGTGCTGGTGGAAGTGCGGGCTTTGGAAGAAGGTGGACATGCCGTGTCTGCGGCGCGCTTAACCATCAACGATCGACCGATGGGAGTGACCGATAGTTTCGGTGAATGGCGGCGCTACATGCGGCTGCAAACCGGCGACCAACTTGCGATCGACCTGTCCAAAGCGGGAGTGGCTTCCTTGCAAGGGCGCAAGGTGATCCGCGTGCCTCCGCTGCGCAGCGCCGATGGTGGCAACGAAGTGCGAGCGACGATAGAAATGCGGGGGAGCCGCACGATAGCGCGCGCCCAGACGCAGCGTCCGAAGGAAAATCGCGCCGATGCCGAAACCGATTTTTACAGCGAAGAGACCATGACCCGTGATGAGGGGCAGGCCCTCAACGATAAAGCGGGTAGACCCCCAGTTCGCGGACAAGCAGCTCGTCTGCCGACGGGACAACTTGAGCGTCAGCCCGATGAGGAGGTTCCTCGCGTCGATGCCGATGCTCCGATCGAAGATACCAACGATGCCTCGCTGGGCATCTATTTTGACGATGGTCTGTCGACGATTGCCGTGAAATTCAAACCGAGTCGGATCACGCCAGCCAATCTCTTGGAAAAGCATCAGGGCGATATTCTCCAGCAAAAAATTCTGCCGCTTTTGGTGACTGACCTGCAAGGACTCGGTCTCAAGGTGGATAAGAGTGCCGCGTGGCAGGTATCTCTCCAATACGTGCCGAAGGAAGATCAGGTGGGTTATATCCGGGCGCAGATCAATTGGCCCAATCCCTTTGGACAAACCGAATCCACGACCTTTATCGCGGGCTTTGCTAAGACCTTTGACGAGACGGTGCGCGCGCTATCTTCGCTGCTCCGCGTGCATATGAAGAAGTCCTATTGGGCTTTCAAGGACAACGGCAAATGGTTTATCGACGAGCCGAGCGACACCAAGGCCTTCTGGCGTTTGCGCTCCGGCTTTGAGCTGACGGATACCAACGGACTCAAGTTTCCTCTGCAGCTCGTCTCCGAGCGCGACAATGCGAGGCGTTGGCAGCTCGATCTCAGGCAGCATCAGCCTTGCCACAACGTGAGGCAGCGCCTCCG
>CANJJY010000427.1 GCA_947474445.1 Oligoflexaceae bacterium | reverse complement strand
CTGAGCGAAGCATCCAGGGTCAAAAGCGGGGCACTGCCGAGCAGCGTGTCGCCGTGGAGTTTGCCCTGCAAGAAGGCAGGGTTCGCCCCATTCTTCTGACTCGATCCTTCGAACGTCAGCTTTTGTGTGACATCGATCGCGCGCGCCAGCGCAGGGTGCTGCAGCTCCTTGAGCTCTATGGCGAGCTCCCCTTTGAGCTGTTCAGCGAGCCAATTCATCGATTCGCTCAGACGGAGCTGCGCGAAGCGCAGGAGCGTGGCGGACGTGACTTGGGTCTGCTTGATGTCTGCGGTCAAAGAATTGGTTATGGTTAGTTTAGGAAGATCGGTTTTTTGGATTTTTTGCAGCGGCATGTCGTGATCGAGCGTGAAGTCCTGCTTGAGGTCAATGGTGGGAAAGCCGATTTTTTCGAGCGCCGCCGCACCCGCATGGAGTTTGGCCAGACTCGGATCGGTTTTGACGGCGATGGCGAGGTGACCGCTGAGATGCTTATCCGCGGGATCTGCCGCCTCGAGCTGCAGGGTGAGCAGATCGAGATCGTTGAGCCGGTGGGAGGCGCTCACCTTCAGTTTTTTCTCGCGGAAATTGATGTCGGTCTGAATCAGTTGCAGAAAATCGAGGGGCTGCAGGACAAAGCTCGATTCCAGTCGCTCGGTACTGATCTGCGAGTTGATCTGCCCCTCACCTTTTTCGCCCTCGCCTTTGATGCTGAGTTTAAAGCTCGGGGTGGCGGCCAAGAGCTTTTTACTTTGGCTCGCGCGCAGCTGAGCGAGCTTTACATCCGTGGCGATCGACCAGGCGGCCGATTCCAGATGATCGAGATCGGGGATGGTGGCCCTGAGCTTGTTGTCCAACTGCAGAGCGAGTTGGGCAGTCAGCGCCGCATTTTTTCCCTGCTCGAAAGAGAGCGGAGAGAGCGCGAGCGTCTGATCCATTTCTAAATTGAGTGGCCACACCAGTCCCGCCAGGGCGGTCGGAGGTGCACTCTGATGCTGGGCACTCAGCCCCTGACGGAACTGCAGGTGATCAAAGCTGAGATTCATGCCCGTCGCGGCCGGGCCTTGGGTCATTTTCAAGCGCTCGATGGCGAGCTCCAAGGGTTCGCCGTCCAGCTTCCAGGTGAGTTGATCATCGCTCAGTTCAAGCTTGAAGGTCGGATTGTAGGCAAAATCGATGGCAGTTGAGAGCTTGAGGGGCTTGTCGCCATCCATCGTCAGGGCGAGGGTCAGCGGCAGTTTGAGATCGACCGCACTGGAGATGGCTCCTGGTTTTACCGCCGCACTGAGTTTGATGGCCGCTCCATTGAGTTCGGCATCGGCGTGCAAAGGTCCTTTGGTCAGATCTATTTTTAGATGCATGGCGCGGATTTCGAGTTCGGGACTATCGAGAGTGAGCGGCGGGTGCCGTAGGAGATTGAGCAGGGCTTCGATGTCGGGAGGCGGCGATTCAGGTTCGGGTGCACTCTCGGGGAGGACGAGCCTGAGGTCGCCGTCGAGACCGGCGATCAGCAATTCACTGATTTCGAGCCGTCGCTGCAGAAGTGGCCAGAATGCATAGCGCAACCGCAGCTGATCAAGTTTCACCGCACCGACGGCGAGAGGCGGCCGATCGACTAGCACCCGCAGGCCATCGAGCGAGACGCCACCGAAAAGATCGATGGAAAGCCGATCGATTTCCGTCTTGAGCCCAGCCTCCCCGAGGGTGGTCTGGATCGAAGCGAGAATCTTCTGCTGCATCGCAGGAGACCGCAGGATGTAATAGGTGCTGACTAGCAGGATCAGCGTCAACGACGCTAGGATCCCGAGAGCCCAAGCTAAGATCTTTAAGACTCTCCGACTCTTGGTCATCGACTATCCTCAGGCTTACTTCGTGGCGCCGGCATTGATCCATTCTTTTAAAGCAGCTAGGGTATCGGCTGTGTATTTCACGAGCTGGGGACTTTGCGAGTGATCGACGAGGGTGCAGGGAGCGTTGTCCGCATCGAGGACGCCGACCACCAAGGAATCCGCTGCATTGCCGGCTTGGATCAAGTATTTGCCATCGCAGTCCGCTTTTTTCTGCACGCTTGCCCAATCTGGATAATCGCTCGTCTTTTTGCCGACCACTTGAGCGAAGAACGAATCCTGCGTTCGCATGTCAGGGCCGTTAATTGTTCCCTGGTCTTTGCCGGGACCGTGACACCCGACGCAGCTACTGGAGAAGAGATTCGTCCAAAGGCTCGCGTAAGTCGCCGTGACCTTGGTATCCGTCTTGGCACTATCTTCACTGCTGCCGCAGGAGATGAGTAAGATCCACGAGCTGGCGAGGAGTCCACGCAGGCCGAGCGAGAAGAAGCGTCTGATCGTCGGCGCAGATGAGAGGTTCGGGCGCATAGCAAGTTCCTCATTCCTGAAGGTGAGATCCCAGGCGCGTTCCCCACGCCTCCGTCTTCCCGAATCGATAAGCGGAAGGCGAAGGTTAAAAAAGGGAAAGCCGCGCAACTTAATGACTCAGTCTAGGGTAGTCATGAAGCATTGTAAAGACAAAGGAATCATAGACTTTTTATCTGAGCCGCCAGGACGAAGGGGGTTCGTGCGGGCAGCTTTCATCCGGCTCGATCGGGAGCGGGGCCACCTCGCGATCCGGCCTTTTCCAAACGTACGGCGCACAATCGTTCCGCTGCGCTTTTCTCGCCTTCTTCTGCGCCGTAAAACGCCGTCGTCAGCCGGCCGAGCGAGGCCGTCGAGTATCACGAGTGTACGCTCGGCAAAGTCCTTTGCAGCAGGCTCTGGAGCCCTATTTTCATTTACAATGTACACGTGGCTAAAGCGCTAAGTTCCGTTGCTTTCCCGTCGTCTTAGGATTACTGTAAAAACTTAGACCCGACAGCGAGAAGCCACTTAAGGGGTATTTTTTATGAAGAGCAAACAGAACTTCTTTACGGACAATCCTGATATCGCCCACCACTTGAGCCCCAAACGGGTCGGCGAGCTGTTCGCCTGGATGTCCGATGCGGAAAAAGAAGCGGCGGGCGTCACCAGCGCTGAGGAATACCGCAAAAACTGGTTTGAAATCCTCGAGGTCCTCGGTGAATATGCGGGAACCAATCTCGAAGGCAATGCCCAAAAAGTCGCCAAAGAAGATCTGAAGCTCGTCGACGGCGAAGTGGTTTTTCCTAAAACGATCCTCGACAATATCCGGGTTTTCAAAGAACTCGGCGGCCAGGCTATGTCGATCCGCACGGAATTCGGCGGCTTGAGCGCGCCCCTGCTGCTCGAGATGTCGGGCTTTGAGCAGATCTATCGCGCCTGCCCTTCGACCGCACTCAACATCTGCTGGTACGGGTCCATCGCCAATATCATCGATCTCTTCGGCAATGATGCAATGCGTCAGGAGTGGATTCCCCAGGTCGCTTCGGGCGAAATCTCGGGCTCGATGGCCTTGACCGAACCGGATGTCGGCTCCGATCTAGCCGGGATGCGT
>CANJJY010000426.1 GCA_947474445.1 Oligoflexaceae bacterium | reverse complement strand
CATGCCCCCCTTTTGCCTTCCCTTATGGCCATCGATAGCGGCGAGCCTGACTCCGCCTACACAGAAGCGCCTCATGCCGCGGAATCAGCGAATGAGTCGAGTGAACTCCTCCTTTTCGCGCAAGATTCGATCGCGCGCACGGTCGAACTCTCCCAGCAGCTCCTCGCGACTAAAGATGAATTATTGCGCCTTAAAGACGAAAAACTCTTTTTTCTTGAGAGATCCCTGCAGGATAAAGATCTCGAGATCCGCCGACTCAAGCGTGAGCTAGAGAATATGCAGATCCTCCAAAAAATTTCAGAGCGACCGGAGATCTTGCGTCCCCTCCTCGGCGATGTACCTTAAAGCACGCGCCCACTTGTGAAAATGGCCCTAGGCATAATTTGTCCGTTAAGAGTCTCCGCGTTTCTATCGAAAGGGAAGCGAGAGCTAAGTCGTCACTGGCTTTCGTGGAGAATCCCATGGTTCAAGGCCTGTTTAAAATAAGTCTTTTCATCTTCGGCGCCTGCCTCGCTATGGGGAAAGCAGCTGCGCAGGAAATCCCCGAGTCTTTTGTCCCCGTGCGTCCTCACGCCCTGGGCGGAGCCTTTACGGCTATTGCCAACGATGAAGAGGCGGTGATGACCAATCCAGCGGGGATCGCCAGAATTCGAAAAGCGCGGAGTCGCAGTACGGTCAATCTCATCAAGGTCCCCAATCTCGTTGTGGGCGCAAACAGTAAGAGCCGCGAATTTATCCAAGCTGTATCCGGTGGAACGAGTGCCAGTGATCTTGAAGAGGTGGCGGCTCAAGCCGATTCTTTGGGAGACAAGCCTTTCTGGTCACATGCGAGTGCCTTTCCTCTCATGATGTTCGATTTGGAAGATCTCCCTGCCCTCGTCGGGGGATATTCGAGCACGACTATCCGGTCCGTCATCAATAAGGAAACTCCGGATCTCGCCAATACCGAGGCTATTTCAGATGTAGGCGGTGTTTTTTCTCTCGCCTTCACCAGTCAATCCAATCGCGTAAATTTCGGAATCACGACGCGCTATCTCGCTCGTTATGCCTATGAGGATAAAATTCCGGTCGAACAGTTCAAGGACGTTTCGGCCCTTCAAGAGCGCATCAAGACTGCGTCCAATAAATCGACTGCTCTTGCGGTTGACTTGGGGTTTATGTGGACTTTGGCTGACTTCTGGTTTCCAACCGTCGGAATTGCCGTCCTCAATGCCCCTACGGGTTGCCGAGACGATTATCTCAATCCCTTCAGCAAAACACGCGAATCCGTCTGTGGAACAGTCTTTCACGGCGATTTTGCCAATGCCGAGGCGCTGTCAACGGTTGATCCAACGGACATCCGTATCGGCTTTTCGATCACTCCTCGATTTGGCAATAAATTGGGGGCTCGCATCGGCATCGATGTCCATCATGCTCCGATTGTAGCAGGGGACAAAGTCTATGGCCTCGACGGCATCGATCCGATCAAGCTACTTCACGGTGGAATAGAATTCTTTTCTGGTAATCCTCTGCTTCCTTCGCCCTTCAGCGTAGCGCTTGGGCTGAACCAAGGCTACTACACGGTCGGCTTCAATGCCCGGCTCCCGTATTTTTCGCTCAACTTCGCGAGCTACGGCCAAGACATATCCGGGACGAGTAGTCCTGAGGAAGATCGCCGCTTTCTCGGCGGTCTTTCCTTTGAGTTCTAGCGCACTATGGATCCGTCATCTACCCCCTATCTACGCCATTTTGCTAGCCTTTTACCCTAAGCATCCAGATTAAGTTAACGTTGTCCTCGAAAGGATTTCCAAGCTACTGTATAGCTTGATCTCGATCCGCTTTAACCTGTTCCGACTTGCGGGTCAGGTTTTTGTTGCATTTCGACTTGAGAAAGGGTCGCATGAGAGTGCAAATCTCCATCCTGCTAATCCTGACCGGCTGTGCCCTGTCTTTTTCATGTGCGACCACACAGTCACCCCATGCAGCGTCCAAGAAAGGCGCTCAGGCCGTGCCGCATAAAAAGGATGCTCCTCTGGCCAAAGCGGGACAAAAAACCCCCGCGCCGGCTGTCGCCCAAGCGCAAGGGCCGAGTGAACTCGATGCAATTTACCTGCGCTTGAACGATACGAGTATGCAGTTGAGCGACGAAGATGTGCGGACGGCAACGGCTCTTCATCCTGCAGCAAAAAATAGTTTGGAAGAGGCGATCTTGGTGACGACCCAACTGCGCCTTCTCAAGTTACAAGTAGACCAAAGCAGTGGTTTTCAATCAAACGACCTCTATGCGACTCCGGGTGAACAAAGCGCCTCCTCCTCTCCTTCAATGGAGAAGCTGTTTCAAGATTTGCAGATCGATTTGCCGGCGACGTATCGCAACAATTCCCATCTCAAAAATAAAGCGAGTTTGACCCTCGCCCAAGACCTGATCGATCGGACGAAGAACTCGGCGCCTTTTACTGCGCAGCTCCATGCCTCCCTCGATGAAGAGTCTCAGCATCTTGCGGCTACGGCACCGGCTGCTGCTCCGGCAAGCCCCAATGCTGGGACAAATCCCCTTGGCCCCAGTAGCGATGTCCAAACAGCGGCCCAGACTGCGCCAGTTCCACCAACACCGGACCACGCCACCGACAAGGCCTCAGCTACAGTCGTCCCAGGAAATGCAGAAGGCCAGATCGCCGTCGCCCCTTCCGCACCCAATGTTCCCGGTAACGAAGTGCATCAGATCCCGACGGCGGAAGTCAAAACCGGCCCCACCGATCTCAAACGCACGGATGCGCTCCTGATGCAGGCACAAAAAATGGCTGATAAAGGTGAGTTCAAACAGGCCATTGAATCGGTCGGACGGATTGATACCCAAGACCCTTTCTACGAGCAAGCGCGCGAGAAAATCAGAGTCTATAGCAACCGTGCCGTTCAAGACCTGAGACAAAAGGCAGCTTTGGCTTTTCAAAATGCCTTGCCGCTCAGTGATTCTCAAGCTAAGCAAGCTTATCTCGTCCAAGCCCGTTCGCTTCTCGAGAAAGCTTTGCAGGAATATCCAGGGGCTGATCAACTCGATACAGTCAAAGAAAATCTAGCCGTCATCGCGCGCGATCTCGATTCCATCGCGAAAGATACCTCCGCCGCTGACAGCACTCCAAAAAGTCAATGAAGCATGCTTGCACTCGATCGACTCTCTAAGCACTTTGGTGCTCGCTCACTTTTCGAAGAAGTGAGCTACCGTTTCCCCGAAGGCGAAAAAATTGCTTTGGTGGGCCCTAACGGGGCTGGAAAGACCACCTTGCTCAACATCCTCTGTGGCCTCGATTCAGCCGATGGCGGACAGATTCTCAGGTCCCAAGGCCTCAAGCTGGGCTATCTACCCCAGGAGCCGAATCCTCACCCTCTGGAAACCATTCTGCTCGAAAGCATGACGGGTCACCATGAGATTTATCAGCTCAAAAAGAACATGGAAAAATCGCTCGAACTCTTGCAAAGCGAAAGCAGCGATG
>CANJJY010000425.1 GCA_947474445.1 Oligoflexaceae bacterium | reverse complement strand
GGTCACCAAAAGGAAGACTCCTTGCTCGATGTTTTGACCCTTCAATCGCTCTCTCTGGCCTCTTTCTCAGCAACCGCCCTGCTCCCTGCCTGGCCGATGTTTGTAGCGGCCTCCATCGCGGGACTCGTCGACTCGATGGGCGGAGGGGGTGGTTTGATTACGGTGCCCACTCTCTTAACGATCGGTGTGCCGCCGCAGCTTTTGCTCGGCACCAATAAATGCGTGTCCACCATCGGTTCGCTACCGGCTGTGTTCCGCTACCTCCGCGCCGGCCTCATCCCCCGCTTCAAACCAGCCGTCGCCGCAGGCATGGTCCTCGCCGCCGCGAGTCTGTCGGCCTACGGCGCATCTCTCTCACTGCGGCCCACCATCGTCGAACATTTGCCCCTCATCGTTCCTTTCCTTCTGTTCGCGGTCATGGGTTTTATGGTCAAGCGTTGGTTCTGGGACGAAAAAAACCGGCTGCGGAAGCCCACCGCCCCACTTCCTCTCACCGAGGTCGAGACGCGTCTCCGTCGGCCGCAGTACCTCTTGCCGACCCTCGGCGTCGCCGCCTACGATGGACTCTTAGGCCCCGGAACCGGCACTTTCTTTTTGAGTATTTTTGAAGGCATGGGACTCGATACCATCCGCGCCAATGCCTTGACCAAGATCTTTAATCTCGCCTCGAATGTCGGCGCCCTTATCTATTTTGTAAGTCAAGGCAAGCTGATCATCGCGCTCGGCGTCAGTGCTGCGGCATTCTATTTGATTGGCAATTACATAGGCGCGGGCTTTGTGCTGCGACGGGGTCAAAAACTCATAAGACTCGTCGTCCTCCTCGCGACGTCGGGACTCCTCTTGAAGCATCTCGCCCGCTATCTCGGCTGAGTACAGATTTTTGGAACCCGAGCCATTTCCTCCTTGGTACAAAAGGCCAAATTCTGCCGTTGGGATTCCGAGGCGTCGAGCGAGCACGAGCGAAAACTGCTCGAATTTAGCAAGTCCACGGTAGTCGATCCTTGCGCCTTTTTCGTAGGGCGGCTCTTACTTTAAGATGTATTTGGGAGAGGATGTGATCGTCCGTCGCCCGCTTTTCTTATTGCCGTCTTCCGTGTAGCAGTTCTTCGCCAAAATTTCGCCTGAACGCCTGAGAGAGAGTTTATGGGATAGGTGTTCGATGGCCGAACCCTCGAAGCTGTCCGAAGATAGTTTCAAAAGGGGATGGCGAACGTGGCCGGAAAAGGCTTTTTTTGAGCATTCCTCGTGGAAACGATTCAAAATTAAAAGACAGCGATATTGGACCTCGGGGAGAGGGTCTGAACAGGAACTGTGCATTTCATCTTGAAATCAAAACGTCGACCACGATTGAATTTTGTAGGGCCGAAGCGTCTCTCCAAGGTAGCCATTTTTGATAAGCAAGCGTTGTTCAAAAGAAAAAAATTAGACTCTTGAATCGAACAAATGGTCAATTTTTTGCTTTAGGTAGAATGGCGGGTCTTCTCATTTGAGAAAGAGGATGGAACTATCATGTTAGATATGCGCTCAGCTATCATCGTTGTTTATGCGCTTTGGCAACTGGCAATTGTCTATCTGTTTCAAGCTGAAGTCGTATCGTCCTTGAAGGATCTCAGGGAAGAATGGAAAAAACCAAGAAAGAATCCTGCAAGAATTACAGTATATGTGATTGACGATGTTTGAGTTCTTGTCTTTCAAAAAGGAGCTTTCCTATCTCCCGTGCTCTTGCAGCACGTTGTAGACTTGCGAGGTATCTTCAGATGCTAGAATTTTGCGCTGAAGATTCAAGTCTTGAAAGGCATGTATAGCTTTGGTCAAAAGCCGCAGGTTTGATTGCGGCCCAGTTGCCGGAATAAGAAGCAAAAAAACAAATTCCAGTGGTTGGCCACTATGTAAGTCGGTAAGCCCAACGCGCGCTACAGCCAAGGCAGCCATCGGCTTTTTCAAACTTTGGAGCTTGGCGTGCGGAATAGCTACGACCTCGTTGAGAAAGGTTGAGCCTTGTTCTTCCCGCTGCTTGAGCGCAGCCATCACCTCTAGGCGATCGAATGGTAGCTTAGAGTGTGAATCCGCTTCAAGGAGTGCGACAAGTCTTTCAATCACATCCGCTTTGGAAATTGGCTCGTCAAGCATGAGAATTCGTTCGGGGCTGAGAACATTAGCTATGTTTTCTTGCTCAGCCTCGACAAGCCGCGGTTTGTCTCTTTCTTCATCCGCCGTGAAATCGGTCGTCGCAGATCCTTCTCGCTGGGCCTCGCTGTCGACGACGACGACGGTAAAGCCTTCCGCCCGAGAGACTAGGTCCTCTGCCACGCTGTGTCCCTTCAATAGTCGCCTCCACTTAGACACCTTGCGAGGTCGACCAATCACTATGTGGCCCACTCGGTATTCAGTGGCAAATTTTAAAATGGCGTCAACCACATTTTCACCTTTGAAGGTAAACACGGTAGCGCCTAGCTGATTGGCTAGAGTTAAGGTATCGGCGAGCAGGCGTTGCGTCGTAGCATCAATGACCGTCGGCTCTTCTTTTGGTGTCTGAACATAGACAGCATACCAGTTTCTGTTCAAGCGGCCGGCGAGTCGCGAGGCGAAACGAAGCAGCCTGGCGCTGTTAGGACCTTTAGAAGCAAGGCAGACCATGATTTGATCAGGCGCAATCTTATCGCCTTCATCGAGGACCTCCCTGCGCTTGAAGTCGATCTGCGATGCCATCTCACGCATCGTAAGCTCACGCAAATGCTCGAGATTGCCTTGGACGAAAAAGTTATTGAGCGCAGGATCAATCCGCTCTTTAGGGTATATTTTCCCCTCTCTAAGACGGGCTTGGAGATCTTCGGGAGAAAGGTCGACGTTTACGATCTGGTCAGCCTCCGCGATGACTGAATCAGGTATTCTCTCTCTCACTTTTACGCCGATCAAATTTTCGACGGTGTTGTAGAGACTTTCCAGATGCTGCACATTTAGGGTTGCTATGACATGAATGCCGGCATTGATAAGTTCTCGCACATCTTCGTATCGCTTGCCATTACGGCTTCCAGGAACATTGGTGTGCGCTAGCTCATCAACGATGGCTACGTTCGGTTTTCTGGCTAAGACGGCAGATAAATCCATTTCATCGAGGACTATTCCGCGATACTCGACTTTGCGTCGCGGTACGACTTCAAGGCCCTCGACAAGCTTTTCCGTCTCTTCCCGTTGGTGGGTCTCGACAACCGCGACAACAACATCGACCTTATCTCGCTGGAGACGATGGGCTTCCTGAAGCATTTGGTAAGTTTTTCCGACGCCCGGCCCATAACCGAGATATATCTTCAGGCGACCACGTTCTGCTTTGCGAATCATCTGTAAAAATGCTTTTGCGCGATCATCCTGCATACCAAAGCTCCCTCTCCATTCCTCATTGACTACTTCTGAAGGGCATCGAGTGCTAGATTGAGCTTTAAGACGTTTACTCCAGCTTCGCCTAGAATGCC
>CANJJY010000424.1 GCA_947474445.1 Oligoflexaceae bacterium | reverse complement strand
GGTGACCCCCGAGCTTCTCGCTCAGAGCGGCCTCCTCCGGCGTCCTGAACACCCCGTCAAGCTGCTCGGTCGCGGAAAACTCGCTAAAGCTCTGACAATCCAAGTTCACAAGTTCAGTGTCACGGCGAAAGTAGCGGTTGAAAAGGCAGGCGGAAAAGTTGAGGAGATCTAATTGTGGGACAGCGGATATCGTCTCTGCCTGAGGTGACTCTCAATCACCTGACCAAGAAGATTCTATTTACTCTCGGGTTCTTGGCTCTTTATCGGGTAGGGGTGCATGTCCCCATTCCGGGTGTTAACTCCGAGGCTTTAGCGGAGTTCTTTCGTTCCCAAGGAGCTAACCTATTTGGCATGTTCAACATGTTTTCGGGTGGAGCTCTGGAGCGATTTAGTATCTTCGCTCTCGGGGTTATGCCTTATATCTCGGCCTCGATCATAGTCCAACTCCTCACCGTTATCGTTCCCCACCTCGAAGCTCTTTCGAAGGAAGGCGATGCGGGTCGAAAGAAAATCACGCAATATACTCGTTACGGAACGATTGTAATTGCCCTCGTGCAGGGTTTTATGATTGCGCGTGGTTTGGCGGCTGCGGGAAGTGGGGGCGGCAATTTCGTCAATGATCCTAGTACAACCTGGGCAGTATTGACGGCAATTTCTCTTACTGCGGGCACGGCTTTCGTTATGTGGCTTGGTGAACAAATTACCGAGCGCGGTGTGGGTAACGGAATTTCATTGATTATTTTTTGCGGTATCGTTGCTGGTCTGCCTAAGATTATCATTAATACATTCACCAAGTTTAATAGTGCCGAAATGGAATTGGGGCAGATAGCAGTTTTGGCTGTAGTGATTGTTCTCATCACGGCTGGTGTCGTGTTCATGGAGCAGGGCTCGCGCCAGGTTCCCATCCAGTACGCGAAGCGTCAGGTTGGAAATCGCGTCTACGGTGGCCAGACTTCTCACCTCCCTATTCGTATCAACACGGCCGGAGTCATTCCTCCTATTTTCGCAAGTTCTCTTCTGCAAATACCTGTGACAATGGGGCAGTTTGTGAAGGGGGGCGCATTTGCAAGTTTTGTGAGCAGTGTTTTGATTCCCGGGGGCTGGCTCTATAATCTCATTTATCTTGCTTTGATTGTGTTTTTCTCGTTCTTTTATACCTCAATTCAATTCAAGCCTGACGACATTGCGGAGAATCTAAAAAAACATGGTGGTTTCATTCCTGGAATTCGACCGGGAGCGAGAACATCCGAGTTTCTTGGCAAGATCATTAATCGGCTGACCCTATCTGGGGCGCTGTACTTGAGTGCCATCTGTTTGATCCCTTCGATCATTGCTGACAGCTTTAACGTCCAGTTTTACTTCGGCGGTACAAGTCTCTTAATTATTGTTGGGGTTGCACTCGAAACTTTCCGTCAAATTGATGCCCACAGGCAGTCTCTGCGTTACGAAGCTTTTATGAAGAGCACAACGGTTCGCAGTCGTGGGGGCCGGCGTTGATCATCATCCTTACAGGCGCACCTGGGGCAGGTAAAGGAACTCAGGCTGACTTGCTGGCGGATAAGCTGGGGTTTAAGAAGGTTTCGACAGGTGATGCCTTGCGTCGTCATATCAAAGAAGGAACCGCTGTCGGAAAGAGGGCTCAGTCGTATATGTCTGAGGGGAAGCTCGTTCCGGATGAGGTTCTCCTTGGTATTCTTCAGTCGGAGCTTGAATCCGCACAGGGAAAACCTGTGTTGCTTGACGGATATCCTCGCAACGTAGCTCAGGCCAAAGCACTTCAGGAGATAGTCGGTCCGCAAGGAATCTCTGGAGTTTTTCATTTGGACTTGGATAAAAGTTTGTTGGTAGAGAGGATCAGCGGACGCCGAACATGTATCAATTGTGGTGCGAGCTATCATCTCCTAACAAGTCCGACGAAGGTCGAAGGTTTTTGTGATCGCTGTGGCTCTGAAGTCGTTCAGAGACCCGATGACCATGAAGATAAAGTACGAGTTCGGCTGGAAGTTTATAGCAAAGAAACGAGTCCCATCCTCGATTTCTATAAAGACCTGGGTCTTTATCACTGTATCGACGGCAGCCAGAGTACTGAAAAGGTCTATGATTCGCTGGCCGCACAGCTTCGTTCTCTGGCTTAGACACGAGGTCTGCAGAGGGATTGGAAGCAGCGGTTTTCACTTGCTGAACCATGGTGAAGTGTGTAGAGTTTCGGCTCTGCCCCGTGGGGAGGCAAACAGGCGTAAATGCCGAGGATAGTTTTATGGCCAAGGAAGACGTAATTGAAGTCGAGGGTGTCGTCAAAGAGCCACTCCCCAACGCAATGTTCAAAGTGGAACTTGAGAACGGGCATGAGGTCTTGGCACACATAAGTGGCAAGATGCGAATGCACTTTATTCGTATTCTGCCAGGGGACAAAGTTAAGTTAGAGATATCACCCTACGATTTGGGCCGCGGCCGCATCGTGTACCGGGCGAAGTAGTCGCGGGGTGCTTAAGTATAGTTGGAACCTGAGAAGTACATGCGCGCTCCCTTTATTTGGGGTCTCTGCTGCAGATCATCAGGTGACAGCGGAGTTCTTTTAGGAAGCGAGGGTCCAAATGAAAGTTAGAGCGAGTGTGAAGCCTATCTGTGATAAGTGTAAGGTCGTTCGACGCAGGGGCATTCTCCGGGTGATCTGCGATGTTAAAAAGCATAAACAGAGACAAGGCTAAGGAGTAGATAGATGGCGCGCATAGCCGGTGTTGACCTTCCAGGTCAGAAGAAAGTTCATATCGCCTTGACCAGTATCTACGGTATTGGCCGACGGATGGGTGTTCTCGTCGCGACAAAAGCTGGAATCGATCTCAGCCGCAAGGCTGGTGATTTGAGTGCAGAAGAAGTCAATACGATTAGAAAAGTCATCGATAGCGAAGGTGTTTTGGTAGAAGGCGATTTGCGTCGCGAAGTCTCCCTAAGCATCAAGCGTTTGATTGACTTAGGTAATTACCGCGGTTTGCGGCATCGTAAGGGTCTCCCGGTTCGCGGTCAACGGACTAAGACCAACGCTCGGACTCGTAAGGGTCCACGGAAGACCATCGCCAACAAGAAGAAGTAACCGCGATTAAAGGATTGAGTCATTATGGCAAAGTCTGCAGTTGTCAAAAAGCGCAAGACTAAGAAGAACGTTCCTATGGGAGTGGCCCATATTCAGGCCACCTTCAATAATACGATCGTGACCATCACCGATTTGAATGGTGAAGTTGTCGCGTGGTCCACTGCTGGAGCCAAGGGCTTCAAGGGCTCGCGTAAAAGTACGCCTTTTGCTGCCCAGGTTGCGGCGGAAGAAGCGGGACGTAAGGCGATGGATGCCGGTATGCGCTCCATCTCTGTTTTGGTCAAAGGTCCTGGTTCGGGTCGCGAAAGTGCTGTACGCGCTTTATCGGCGGTCGGGCTGAAGGTGAATTTGTTGAAAGATATTACTCCGGTTCCCCATAACGGATGTCGGCCTCCTAAGCGTCGTCGAGTT
>CANJJY010000423.1 GCA_947474445.1 Oligoflexaceae bacterium | reverse complement strand
TCCTACGGAGGGGCGATCGAGAGTGAAGATGCCAATCAGATTACCTTGATCAAAGTTCTCGCGCGCGGCAACACAGCCGAGTCGACCGAACGAGATCAAGGATTGGGGGGCGCCTTTTATTGTTATAGTCCGGGACTGACCCTCGTCGATCCCGTCGAACTCAAAGACAACAAGCCGGAAACCAGTATAGGCTGCGGCACCGACCTGCCCTAAGCCGGCGCAATCACAGATCCCCCCAAGAGAATTTTTTTGACGTGAGCAATTTCGCGGTAAGCCTTGAGCTCAAAGCATTCCTACCAATTGGGGGGACGCTGCTAGCCGTACTTTGTTTGCCGTTGACTTTGTTTTCGCCTCGGCGGAAAGTGAGGGCATCTCACTGATAGAAGAAAGTCCAGAGCCCTATGCAAACTCATAAAATCACAAGCCGAATGATTCACAGCATGCTGCGCCTCAGCATTATTGTGGGCATTTCGATTATGGTGCGCATCGTGAGCAGCGGGGGCCCGCTTTAACAAGACTGAAAAGGTTAAAAAGGCGCCCCCAGCACTCCAAAGTGTTGGGGGTTTTTGATTTCATAGGCTTTGATGACGAGGACGATCTGGATGAAATACCGCAGCCAAACCATTACTTCGCGACCTCCTGCGCGCGCTATGCTGAAAGCCACGGGACTGACCGATGAGGATTTGAATCGCCCCTTGATCGCCATCGCCAACACCTGGACGGAAGCGACGCCCTGCAATGTGCACCTCCGGGCCTTGGCTGCCAAAGTCAAAGAAGGCATTCGGGCCCACGGCGGAACGCCGATTGAATTCAATACCATAGCCGTGTCCGACGGCATTACGATGGGCACCGAGGGCATGCGCGGATCGCTCGTCTCGCGCGAAGTGATCGCCGATTCGATCGAACTCATGACCAGTTCCCATTTTTTTGATGGCGTGGTGGCCTTGGTCGGCTGCGATAAGACAATTCCTGCCGCCGCCATGGCGCTCGCGCGCCTCGATCTGCCTTCGGTGCTCTTTTACGGAGGATCGATAGCGCCTGGTCAATGGCGCGGCAAAAGCGTCACGATCCAAGACGTCTTCGAAGGCGTCGGCGCCCATGCCCGCGGGGCTTTGAGCGACGATGATCTCGCGAGTCTTGAGAATCGAGCCTGTCCAGGCGCAGGGGCTTGCGGCGGACAATTTACCGCCAATACGATGGCCATGGCCTTCACCGTCATGGGGCTTTCGCCCATCGGTCTCAATGAAATCCCCGCGCTCGATCCGCGCAAAGACGCAGCGGCCCACAAGGTCGGTGAGCTGGTCATGCGCTGTCTCGCCGAAGGTCGCACGGCCCGGAGTTTCATGACCCCTGAGGCCTTTCGCAATGCGATCGTCTCGGTCTGCGCGACAGGTGGTTCGACCAACGCGATTCTCCATCTCCTCGCGCTCGCCGCCGAAGCCGAAGTGCCCTTGCCCATCGATCTGTTCGATCACATCGCCGCCGAAGTCCCTTTGATCGCCGATCTCAAACCCTCAGGCCGGTATGTCGCCACAGATTTTGAACGCGAAGGCGGGGTGGCCCTCCTCTGTCAAAAACTATTTAAAGCCGGACTGCTGGTCGATGTACCTAACGTCCTGGGACCTTCGCTAGCGACGGAATCAGCCGACGCACGGGAACGCAGCGGACAGGATCTATTCTATGAGGTCGACCGTCCTCTCAAGGCGCATCCCGCCTTTGCCATTCTCACGGGTCAATTGGCACCCGAGGGCTGCGTGATGAAACTCTCCGGTAAAGATCTCCAAGTATTCGAAGGCCCGGCCCGCGTCTTCGATTCGGAAGAAGAGGCCTTTCAAGCTGTGCAAAGAAACGAAATCGAAGCCGGTTCCGTCGTGGTGATTCGCCACATGGGACCCAAGGGAGCGCCGGGCATGCCCGAGATGCTGGCTGTGACCGCGGCGCTAGTCGGTGCCGGGCTGGGCGATCGCGTCGCTCTCATCACGGATGGACGCTTCAGCGGAGCCACGCACGGGATCTGTGTGGGACACGTTGCACCGGAAGGGGCTACGGGCGGTCCGATCGCTCTTCTGCGCGATGGCGATCGAGTGAAGATCGACGTCAAGGGACGGAGCATCAGCTGTGCGGCGGATCTCGAAGCGCGGCGCGCCGCGTGGCAACCGACTCCGCCTCGCCATACCAAAGGTGTTTTCGGCAAGTACATTCAGCAGGTCGGTTCCGCTTCGGAGGGAGCCACGACTCAGCCGCGCGCCTAGCCTGGCGGCGCGGCCGCATCGAAGGACAGAAAACGACATCATGATAAAGGAGAGAGCCAATGAGTCAAAGTCAGAGCGAAGCTCAGGGTAGAGGAACGGGAAAAGTATTCTTTGCCGATCAGAATTTCTCGACAGCCTTACTCGATGGACTCACCATCGCCGTCCTCGGGTATGGCAGTCAAGGGCGAGCCCATGCCTTGAATCTCAGAGACAGCGGCGCGAAGGTCAAGCTCGGTCTGCGCGAAGGCGGGCCGAGTTACGAACAGGCGCTCGTCGATGGCTGGCAGGTCGATAGCGTGGCTGCCGCCGTGCGCGAGGCCGATCTCGTTTGTTTCCTGCTGCCCGATATGGCTCAAAAAGCCCTCTACGACGAGCAGGTCGCGCCTTTTCTCAAAGCTGATGCCACGCTGCTCTTTGCGCACGGCTTCTGCGTTCACTACGGACTCATCGCCGCGGGAAAAACGCACGATGTCATCCTCGTCGCCCCCAAAGGACCTGGGACTCTCGTGCGCCGGCAGTTCGAAGAAGGCCGCGGCGTGCCTTGCCTCATCGCTGTGCAGCAGGATGCCTCTGGTCATGCCAAAGATAAGGCTCTCCAGTACGCGCATAAAATAGGCGGCACGCGCGCCGGGGTCTTGTCGACAACCTTTAAGGAAGAAACAGAAACAGATCTTTTCGGTGAACAGGCCGTCCTGTGCGGCGGCGCGACCGAACTAGTCAAAGCCGGATTCGATACGCTGGTCGAAGCGGGATATCAGCCCGAACTCGCTTACTTTGAATGCCTGCATGAACTCAAACTGATCGTCGATCTGCTCTATGAAGGCGGCTTGGCTAAGATGCATCAGTTCATCAGCGATACGGCCAAATACGGTTCACTCGTCAGTGGCAAACGCGTGGTCGACGCCCATGTCCGTCAGGAAATGAAGGCTATCCTGCAGGATATTCAAGATGGAAAATTTGCGCGCCAGTGGAGCGCCGAGTACGCCGCGGGTTCTCCTCATTATAAAAGTGACCTCGCTGCAGAATTGCAGCATCCCATCGAAGAAACAGGCCGTGAGCTGCGTCGCCACATGAGCTGGATAGAGGAGAAGAACCATGATCGGAGCCGACGCGATCGTTAAGGCGATCGAAGATGAAGGCGTCGAGCTGGTGTTCGGTTATCCAGGCGGCGCGATCATGCCCCTGTTTGATCGACTGCTCGAAGCAAAGTTTGCGACCATCCTCACGCGGCACGAGCAAGGCGGAGCCTTAGCGGCTG
>CANJJY010000422.1 GCA_947474445.1 Oligoflexaceae bacterium | reverse complement strand
TCCTGTGGACGCCCGCACGCGCGTGGCCCTAGCGAGGCGCAGTTGCCTCCCACCGTGGAGAAGCCCCATGAGCCCGCCCTCGATAGCGCTGGCACAGGCTTGCGGCCCAGTGAGGCAAAGACTGAGGTTCAAGCCTGGTCGCCTTGTCCCAACTTTCCTGATCTTCGCTGCTACGCTGTATCCATGCCGCTCGATCATCATAGTCCCGCAAAGCAAGGCAAACAAAAAATTGTCACTTTTGCCGTACGACCGGCTGATGATGAGGCCAGCCATGAGGCGCTGCTGGTCCTCTTTGGTGGACCTGGCGATCCCGGCGTTTACGGTTTAGGGCGCTGGCTGAAGCGCATCGACCCACGCCTCAAGCAGCGCATGACCATCATCACGATGGATCTTCGGGGCGTGCAGGGTTCGGGGCAGATGGATTGTGCAGCCGCATCGCGAGCTTTTAGTTTTACACCCCCCTGGGTTTATGCGGCGGAAGAAATTCAGGAGCTCGCCCTCGCAGCGGAAGCGGCTGCCGGAGATTGCGTGCAGGAACTGGGTGTACCACCGGCAGAACTGCAGTTTTATAATTCCGAGCAAGCCGCGGCTGATCTCGAGACCTTTCGGCAAAAGCTTGGCTTTGAAAGCTGGAATATCTATGCGTTGAGCTACGGCACCCAGCTGGCCCAGACCTATGTAAATCAATTTCCAGGTCACGCCACGGCGCTGGTGCTTGACGGAGCCGTGGATCTCACTGCGGATCTGCTCACCTATGAAAAGGAACTGACCCTCGCTCAAAATCAGATCTTCGGTGAAATCGATGAGGCTTGCCGCCGTGAGCCAGACTGCACACGTGCCTTCACCCAACCAAAAAAGGGATTTTTGCCTCCCACTGCCGTTTACGACGAGGTGTTTGCCCGACTGCTCGAGCAGAATGCCAAAGTTAAAGTCCCTGACGGCCGAGGGGGAATGGAAACCCTAGATTTTTCAGCTTATGATTTCGAATACGCTCTCAGTGGATCGGTTGGTAATCCCGCGGCTCGCACGCGATTTCTCTGGGCTCTGAGCCAGGCCGTGCAGACCAATGATTTTGCAGCTCTGTTTCGGATCGCTGACGGCCGGCCCGAGCCATCGGACGCATCGACGATGACGGTAGACGCACCGAAGGAGTTCGCCGCCCTTCCCTATTCTTCGGCCGGCGTGTTCTGGACCTTTATTTGTAACGATTATGGGAGTCCTCTCGGCGCGACGGCAGCGAAGCGATTTGATGGCTTCGTCCAGCAGGCTCTCCCTTTACAAGCTGAAGGTCTGCGGCTGCATGGGCCGCTGTTCAGCGAGTCGCCCTGTGCCTTCTGGCCCGGCGTAGAAGGACCCAAACCGCGACCTCCGGTCTTCACGGCAGCAGGTATTCCGACACTGGTTATCGGAGCTAAGGCCGATGCCAACGTTCCCTTTGTGCACGCGCAGAGGATAGCGGAGCATCTCAAAGAAGGCCGACTGATCGCGGTAACAGGCAGCCAACACGTGTCTTACAGCTACCATATAAGCTGCGTCAACGAACTGGTCGATCGCCTTCTGCTCGACAAGACTTTGCCGCTCGCTCGCGAAACTACCTGCGAAGATATTTTTCTTGGACCTTGGCCGGCTAAGGCCCCCGAGGCGTCGGGAAAAACTCAGGGCGTAGCGGTGTCGAGGATCAAAGCCATAGCGAGCTGACTGATCTCTTTGATGCTTTGTGGTGATAGCGATTCGAAGGTGTCAGCTGGCGTATGCCAGGTGCTGAGATTTTCAAAATTGATGAGATCAATCGTCGCCAAGCCGCGCTGGGCAAAGGGTAGATGATCGTCTTCGACCGGTATCGATCGCGTGCCGGTATAGAGACGGCCACCGAAGATAGCTTTGTCCAAGTCGCGGGCGCGTTTGAGCAGAGCACTATCGGAATTCATATCGCGGCTGAGCTGCGCAGACGGCATCCCTATCATATCGAGATGAATCATAAAGAGCAGGGGATCTCCCCCCCAGGCCGCCGGAGCACACAGCTTGCCGCCACAGGACGTGAGTTGATCTGCCAGATGGCGACTGCCGTAGAGATGATCGACCTGAGCCGATGGATGTCGCGTTTCACCGTCGCTCCACTCGGGTAGGTAGGCTTCTTCCCCATCAAACCACACCGCCATCAGACTGCAGGGCAATTCAGATTTAATCGAGGCAAGGCTGCGCATGATTTCGATCAGCGCCGCTGACGACGAGCCGCTGTCGTTGGCGCCGAGGGAAACCCGGCCTTCCAATCGTTTGCTATCGTAATGACTGCCGAGCATAATCAGGCAGGATCGCTGGGGTACCGTGAGCTTGGCGTAAACATTGGTCAGAGACAGTTCGAGGGTGGTTTTCTGCGCGACGCTGCTCGCCGCCGTGACCGAAGGATCGGGAACTTGAACCTTAAACGTGTCGGTGCTGACTTCAAGTCCCAGCTCCGTGGCCTGAGCTTTGAGATAAAGTGCAAGTTCGGCCTGACGGGCCGAGCCCATGGGATGCTCACTGGCTGTGAGAACCTTCAGATGGGCCAGCAGTTTGCCTTCGTCCCAAGGGACGTTGGCGATGGAAAGAGCGGGAGGGTTTTGATTTTTGCTCTCATGCTTGCCGCGGCAAAAAGCCCCCAGAAGAGTTAGAGCCAGAAGGGCAATCCAATACATGGGTAACTCCTTAGTTCCGGGGGCAGGCCGATCAACCTTTGCGCTTCGGCGGTGACTTCGGGGTCGGAGTCGACTTCGGGGCAGGCGTCGGTGAGCCACCAAAACCAACATCCAGCCAAGGGAACCATTCCACCAATTTTCCGGAGAAGAGCAGTATGCCGATGATAACGAAGGGAATGCTCAAAAGCTGGCCCATGTTGAGCGGCAGATCATTTTCAAAAGGCACTTGGTTCTCTTTGACAAATTCCAAGAAAAAACGGGCGGTAAAAATGCCAGTGAGCATGAGCCCGATGAGGCGACCTTTAACCGCCGCAGCATTGGTCTTGAAATACATCCAGCCCAGCAGGAGGGCCAGAACTAGGTAACAGGCGGCTTCATAGAGCATCGCTGGGTGACGCGGAGTATTGTCGCCGGCAGCCGAGAAGATGATGGCCCAAGGCACGTCGCTGGGCTTGCCCAGAATCTCTGAATTGAAGAAGTTACCGATGCGGATGCAAGCGGCCGTGAAAGCGACGCTAAAAGACAGGCGATCGGCGAGCCAGATGTATCCTTGATCGGGGTGCTTGAGTTTATAGAGCCAGACTGAGAAGAGAACACCGATGGTTCCGCCGTGACTGGCGAGGCCACCGCGCCAGACGAACAGTATTTCGAGCGGATGCGAAAGATAATAATCGGGTTCGTAGAAGAGACAATGACCCAGGCGAGCCCCGACGATGGTACCGACCATGAGATGGAAGAGCAGGGAAGACAAATCCTCTTCGTTGCGCCCTTCTCGCAGAAAAACCTTCTGCATCATCGAGTAGCCCACCATGAATCCAAGGGCAAACATCAGTCCATACCAGCGGGGCGCAAAAGCACCGATCTTGAAGATTTCT
>CANJJY010000421.1 GCA_947474445.1 Oligoflexaceae bacterium | reverse complement strand
GCCCTTCCATTCTAGGCATGTCTGAGCTTCAAGCTCTCTATCACCCTGATCGTCCTAAAGCCCCGACCATTCGCTATGGCACCAATCGCGTCGGCGAAGCCAGCTGGGACGAGGTTTACGACCGTCTTGCGGTCAAGGTGAAAGACGCTAAGAAAGTTGGTTTCCTCGTCAAGGCGAGCACGGGCCATAGTATTCAGTTCTATAAAGACTTCTTAAAGCAAATCGGTCAGTCCGAAGAGAACCTCTATCTTTACGAGTCGAACACCCTGTTCAACTCCATTTCGGAAGCGCATCGCTTGGCTTTCGGCATCGATGGAATTCCACGGACGGATTTACGTCGGACCAAAATCCTGGTCGGGATCGGTTCTGAGTTCCTAGATATCGGCGTCGCCAACGTCTTCGAGCAGAAGAGCTGGTCGGTCGGTCATACCTTCCGCAATGGCGCACGCGGCCGCTTTGTTCAGTTTGAATCACGTATGACTCTGACCGGCGGTAAAGCCGATGAGCGTCACGTCATCGCCCCCGGCGATGAACTCGGCGTTGCTCTTGCGCTCGTCGAAGCCCTGCTCAATCGCAGCGAAGCCAAGGGAAGCGGTGGAGAAAAGGCCAATATCAAAGCAGTCGTGACAAGTCAGCAGGCGCTGGTCGATGCGACCAAGCAAAGGCTGAATCTGGGTGATACCCTCGATAAGCTGGCCGCCGAACTTTTAAGCAAAAAGTCCTTGGTCCTCGTCGGTGAGTCAGGCGCGAATTCGCCCAATGCGATTCTCACGCAGCTCGCTGGGATCATGGCCAACGTCCTCATCGGCTCGTATGCAGAACGCCTCGCTTTCTTTGACCAAGGTTGGTTCAAGAATCCTTCGCGACCGGGCGATATTGCGCGCTTCCTCAAAGATGCTGCCAGCATCGATCTCCTGTTTGTCGTCAACGTCAACCCGGCTTTTACCCTGCCTCAGTCGACGGGAATAGCCGCGGCCCTGCAAAATAAAACTGTCGTCTCCATGCAAAGTATGCCGGCGGAAACCGATCGCTACGCAGAATTTGTGCTCAACACGCACAATCCTCTCGAAGCCTGGGGTGACGAGGAACTTGTCGCTGGCTTCTGGTCCTTGCAGCAGCCGACCGTGCGGCCTGTCGCCGACAGCCGTCAGGCCGAAGATATTCTCCTCTGGACGGCGGCCAAACTCGGCAAGCCGATGGGCGTCGAAGATTATCGCAGCTACCTCCGCGAGAAATGGCGCCTGATCTATAAAGATTCGGGCATCAATAAAGATTTTGAGACCTTCTTCAAAGCGATCCAGCGCAAAGGATTCTTCGTGACGCAGCTGAGCAAGCGCGACATGCCAGCCTTTGCCGATGTCGTCGCGAACTTCAAGCCTGTGACGCCGGCTGCCGGATTTAAACTGGTCGCCTATCTCGATCCGAAGCTCTTCGACGGACAGGGCGCTGACCGCCCCATTCTCCAAGAAGCCGGCGATGGTATCACGACCATCACCTGGGATACCTGGGTCGCTATCAGCCCGATCAAAGCTCGCGAACTGGGCATCAAATACAACGATGTCGTCGTTGTCAAAGGTCCCGGCGGTAGTTTCGAAGCGACTGTCTATCCTCTCCCTGGCCTTCATCCCGATACCGTTGCGGTTCCGCGCGGTCGCGGTCAGAAGCCTGGGCTCTCGCGCATCACCGACGGCATCGGCGTCGATCCGCTGGTCGCTCTCGGCTACGAAGGCGATGTTCTGACGGGAGACCCCACGACTTCGGGTCAAGTGGTTGAACTGACCAAGACTGGTCGTCGTTCACGCCTCGCCGCGATGCAAAAGCATAACGATATCGCCAATCGTCGCGATATTATGCCCGTCATCTTCATGAAAGAAGCTGTTCACAATGTGAACAAGGAAAAAGATCTCGACAACGTTCCCGATCTTTATCCCTCGCTCGCTCCGAAGCCTGGCGATTTGCGCAGTCCTGATTCCTATGTTTTCCCAGATTGGAAAGCGAGCACCGACTATCGTTGGGGGATGTCCATCGACCTCGATCGTTGCACCGGTTGCGGCGCCTGTACGGTCGCCTGCGATCTGGAAAACAACGTCCCGCAGGTTGGTCGCGAACAGGTGATGATCGGTCGCGAAATGCACTGGATCCGCGTGGACCGATATTTCAGCGGTCCCGTGGAAAACCCCGAAGTCAGCTTCCAACCCGTTCCCTGTCAGCATTGTAACCACGCACCCTGCGAGGCTGTCTGCCCCGTGTTTGCGACGACGCATGACCCGGAAGGGATGAACGTCCAGACCTACAACCGTTGCGTCGGTACTCGTTACTGCGCAAACGCCTGTCCTTACAAGATTCGCCGCTTCAACTGGTTCACGCACAAGTGGAACGTGATGGGCGATAAACCGATCGATCGGAATCCTCGCGCTCTGAACCCGGATGTAACGGTCCGCACGCGCGGCATCATGGAGAAATGTACGCTCTGCGTCCAAAGAATCCGTGAAGCCAAGCACAATGCTAAGCAGCAGAATCGGGCAGTTTTCGACGGTGAGATCCGCACGGCATGCCAAGTGGCTTGCCCAACGGATGCGATCACCTTCGGGAACCTTCTCGATCCGAATAGCCGCATTGCAAAAAATCGGAAAGATCATCGCGCTTACCTCTTGCTGAACGGCAAGGCGGAAGACGGTGAATACGGTTTGAAAACCTTGCCGAACGTCAACTACATGGCGAAGGTGAGACATGATGGAACCGAGGGAGTCGTGGCGGGTGATGGTCATGAGCAAGGCCAACCGGACGGAGAGCATCCTTAAGCAAGAGTTAGCGTCGGGAAGACGTTTACGACTGACAACAGCGGAGCACCTGGATGAGCGAGGAAGTTAAGTGGAATGTCACGATTTCGGATGTGAACGATGGCATTCTAGCCAATCTGAATAAGCCACATCCGGCTTTTTACGTCGCATGGATCGGGGCCATTATCTGTGTGGCTATCGGTATCGCGACATGGACCTATGAAATTTCGACTGGTATCGGGATCACCGGTAAGACGAGTCCCGTCTACTGGGGTGTCCTCATCACGGACTTCGTTTTCTGGGTCGGTATCGGTCACGCGGGAACTTTGATCTCAGCGATTCTGTTCCTGTTCCGTGCCAAGTGGCGGAATACGGTCAACCGCAGTGCGGAGGCGATGACGGTCTTTGCTGTTATTACAGCTGGCCTTTTTCCTCTGATTCACGTCGGTCGCCTTTGGGTCGCTCTCTACTGGTTCCCACCCTTGCCGAACACGAACAACCTTTGGCCTAACTTTCGTTCGCCTCTGGTCTGGGACTTATTTGCGATCTCTACCTACCTGACGATTTCTCTTCTCTTTTGGTACATGGGTCTGGTGCCTGACTTGGCTTCGATTCGTGACCGCGTAAAAGGTGTGAAGCGTCTCGTTTACGGCATGATGTGTTTCGGCTGGCGTGGAACGGCGAAGCAATGGCATCACTACGAGGCCGGTTACGGTTTCCTCGCAGCTCTCGCCACGCCCCTCGTTCTCTCGGTTCACTCCATCGTTTCTTGGGACTTTGCGATGTC
>CANJJY010000420.1 GCA_947474445.1 Oligoflexaceae bacterium | reverse complement strand
TCCAGCCGCCGTTGTCCCCGCCGTTGCCTGGCTTCCACCCGCCGTCGTTTCCGCCGTTGCCTGGCTTCCACCCGCCGTCGTTTCCGCCGTTGCCTGGCTTCCAACCGCCGTTGTTACCGCCGTTGCCTGGCTTCCAGCCGCCGTTGTTACCGCCGTTGCCTGGCTTCCAACCGCCGTCGTTTCCGCCGTTACCTGGCTTCCAACCGCCGAGTCCGCCGCCATTGCCGCCGTTACCTGGTTTCCATCCACCGAGTCCGCCGCCATTGCCGCCGTTACCTGGTTTCCATCCACCGAGTCCGCCGCCGTTGCCGACATGGGTACTGCTGCTGCTACTGCTGTGGCTGCCGCTACCCCAAACTTCGTCGCGACGACGTGCGTCTCCATTCGCATCATCATTATTTTCATTTGCCAAAGCATAGGCGGCCGTTGACAGACCTAATGCCGTTAAAAAAGTGAGTCCCATCTTTTTCATAAGAAATACCTTCGATAGAAGTTAAGAGTCTCTCCTTGCTTTTTATCAAGCGTGCCCCACAGCGCAAGTGTTAAGGGCATATAAGATGCTCACGATGAGCAGGATGAGTTGCGGTCAAATTGACGAAAGTGCGGAGAGAGTAGGATCCGTGATGAACATTTAAACGCTGTGATCGACCGATAGAGGTCGATGTTTGCAGGGGAGGGGGCGGCGGCTCTTGCCCAGTACGGAAGGCGGCTAACTTTGCTAAACTAAGAGCGTGAGAACTTCAGTTCAACACGGCTTGTTTTGAGTTTGCAGTGAATGGGAAGGAATTACTTTGGCTTTCTCTAGGAATAACTACAGCAAGATTGCGCTCATGCTCGCTTTATTCACTGGAGCCTGCTCCCGGGACTTTGTGGAAGTTACCTACCCGCAGATGATAAGTCCCAGCGAAAACTATACAGAATTGAAAAAACTTGCCATTGGTATTGATCCCAAAATGAATCCTGAGCTCAAAGCGCTCGTGACGCAGACTTTGAAAAAATGTTCCCTATTTGGTGAAGTCGTGACGATGGACAAACCGGTTCGCGTCAGTGGTAGTAACCCCAAGGATTACTTTGATGCACTGATCAAACGTTCTGATCTAGCCCAGGCTTCACAGGGCATTCTGAGCTTGCAGTACGAGGATGCCTCGCAAAGCGACCAGCTGGAAAAAGGCCAAGCAATTCTCGTCGAAGATCAGGAAGACGAGGATTGGTATCCTGCGGTCGGTATGCCGATAGCAGGTTCGCTCGGCTTTCAACCGCAGCCTGAAATCGCGCCAGTCGTGAAACTCAAGAGGCGAGATGTCTTTATTCGCACCGACAAGTCACAGTATATCCTCCGTCTGGTTCTTTATAACCGGGTGTCAGGCAAAATTGTTCACGATCGCGTCATCGTCAATCAATCTTCGCTCCATAATTACTCGAGGAAGCCAAGCATCCAAAAGGAACGATTCGCAAAAATAGTCGAACGGACGGTGGTTGAAGAAGCTCTCTTTCACATCTGTCCGACCAAAGCTTCGGTCGCTAGAAAAATCTACAATACCCACAAAAAGGACCCGGCCGGTCGACAGATTGACGAAGGAGTCAGTCTCGCCCAGGAAGATCGCTGGAATTTGGCGGCGACCAAGTGGAGCAATGTGCTGATCAAAGACCCCAAGAATTCCTTTGCTCATCACAATCTCGGGGTCCATCTCGAAAAGCAGGGCGAATTCTTCAAGGCGCTCGAACAGTTCAGGTTGGCTAAGCTGAATCCTCCCTTTGGCGATAATGTCTACGATTCGATACAAGCTCAATATCTACCTAAGGTTGAGGGAACCGCTTTCTATCCTCAGATCGCTTTCGTCACAGGAGGTTCTTGGGCCTACGTGCGCTCTGATGGTAAAATCTTGCCTGAGATCAAGCGGATCTCGCTCTACAGGCTTGAAAACATCGTCAATCCCGAAAACTCTCGCGTCACGGGGCTGGCCTTGCGCGAAGTAGGTTTGATCAGGACCTGGGCGGGAAAAGGCCCCTACTTCCCGGCGCGCATCCGCGAGTTTCTCCTCGAGTATCCGGTGAAGACCGGCGATCTGCTTCTGCTTGAATGACCGCCGGGCGCGGGCTGAGGGCGAAGCCTTTTTGGGGAAAATATGCAAAGACCCAGTCGCTCGATGATCTGGCTGCTCGCGTGCGGAGCTCTGCCGATCATGACGAGTGCGATTATATCGCCTTCTCTCCCTGGTCTCCACGAAGCCTATCGGGGCGAACAAGACCTCGACATCCTCGCCAAACTCGTTTTGACAACCCCGGCCCTGGCCATAGCCTGCAGCGCCGGCTGGGCTGGTTTCATGCTCGATCGCTGGGGGCGCCGGCCCGTTATGGGAATGGCTTTGCTGCTGTTCGGTTGCGCTGGCATCCAAGGACTTTGGACCCAAGATATTTTCAGCCTGATGGCCATGCGCTTTTTCTTTGGCCTCGGTGTGGCAGGCATCATGACCGCCACCGCTACTCTCCTCGCCGATCGCTACGAAGGAGCGGATCTTCGCCGCGTCTTAGGTTTGCAGGCTGCAACGATGGGCGCCTGGGGAATCATGTCGCAGGTGCTTGCGGGTTGGTTGGCCGAGTACAGCTGGCGAGGGCCTTTCCTCCTCTATGCGATCGCTTTTCCCCTGCTGCTTCCTCTCTATTGGCTCAGGCGATCTCCCCAACATGTCGATCCTTTGATCGATCCCATCCCGCGGGCCGCCCCGCCTCGATCCAGGATGTTGCTCCTCCCTTACTTTGCCGCTTTAGCCTTTGTGGCCATGAGTCTTTTTTCGCTGATCCTGGTGCATAGCCCCTTCTATTTCCGTCATGTGATTAGCATCGGACCGCGGGGCACGGCTCTTCTCATCAGTGCTTTGACTGCGGCTAGCTCGCTCGCTTCCTTAGGACTCGCCGTGCTGAAGCGAAAGCTGGGCCCGACACCTATTTTGATTGGTGGATTCTTATGTATGACGTTTGGTTTACTTGGGATAGGCTTGGCTCCCAATAAATGGGCCCTGATTCCAGCCATGGTACTTTCGGGGGCTGGTATCGGGAGCATCATGCCCTGTCTCAGTGCGTGGGTTGCTCAGTCGGTGCGGATGCAGCACCGGGGGCGATTTCTTGGGCTCTTAACGACGATCAATTACCTTGGACAGTTTCTGTCACCATTTTGGAGTCAGTTAATCCTCATGAAGACGGGCGATCGCGGACTGTTTGCTTATGCCGCTGCGATCGCGGGCGGAGCCGTCGGCAGTCTTTTTATCCTGCATTTCCTGCGGCTCATTCCCCAAGAGGAATCTCTCAGCAGCTCTCAGTCTGCAGCTGTGCTTCCCTCTCCCAATGATCTAGGCCGAGTAAGCTAAAATCAGCCCTCGCAGCAGAAAGCTAAGCGACCGCTATTGCCAGCGCATCGAGTCAGGTACTTAGCGTGTACTGGAGAGCATTCGCAAGTTTTTTTGCACATAAATTCTGCCTTGAAAAATAAAATGATAGTCAAAATATCCAATAAAAACATTTTTTTAAGCGCGAGGCTCAACTTTTTGAGTCTTCCGGCCGATAAGGTATTTATAAAACGTTGC
>CANJJY010000419.1 GCA_947474445.1 Oligoflexaceae bacterium | reverse complement strand
TAGCCTGGGACTTTTATGATTTTCCCATGGCGCGGCGTGGTTGGCCCCTCAAGACGCGTCTGGCCTTTGTGATGAAAGATTTTTGGGCGGTGTTTGGTTTTGGTCTCTGGTTGATCGTTCCCCTCACGCAGTTTATCGTCGTGCCCTTGGCGGTAGCGGGAGGAACCTTGATGAATCTGGACCGGATCAATCAGCAAGGGGATGTCAATTAGTTTTGTTAAGGCGCTGATGCGTCTTGTCCTCACTTTTAATAGCAAGTGCGCGAGTGCTTAGAATTATCGAGTTTCTTACAGGGAGATTTTCATGAATTTCGAAAACGCTGGTGAACGCCTGAAAGCCATCGATGCAGCTATGAGCTCGATCGAAAAGCAATTTGGCAAAGGCGCGATCATGCGTCTTGGAGCGGCGGAACAAGCTTCCATGAGCGTCGAATCGGTTTCGACGGGATCTCTTTCGCTTGATGCCGCCCTGGGAGTCGGTGGTATTCCACGCGGACGTATCGTCGAAATCTACGGTCCTGAGTCGAGTGGTAAGACGACTTTGACCTTACATATCGCGGCGGAGATTCAAAAGTCCGGTGGCGTGGCAGCCTTTGTCGATGCCGAGCACGCTTTGGATACTCAGTATGCGAAGAAAATCGGTGTGAATCTGGACGAACTTCTCGTCTCGCAGCCGGATACCGGCGAGCAGGCTTTGGAAATCGTCGATATGTTGGTCCGCAGTGAAGCCGTCAATATAGTCATCGTCGACTCTGTCGCCGCTTTGACGCCAAAGGCTGAAATTGAAGGCGAGATGGGCGATCACCACGTTGGTTTGCAGGCACGACTGATGTCGCAGGCCCTGCGTAAACTGACCGCTTCGGTGGCACGCACCAACTGTACGGTCGTGTTCATCAACCAGATCCGGATGAAGATCGGTGTCATGTTCGGTAGCCCAGAGACGACGACAGGCGGTAACGCGCTGAAGTTCTACTCCTCGGTGCGCCTCGACATCCGTCGCGTCGCTTCGATCAAGCAGGGTGAAGAAGTCATTGGTAACCGCGTGCGGGTTAAAGTTGTCAAAAACAAGGTGGCAGCTCCCTTTCGCGAAGCTGAATTTGATGTTCTGTTCGGAACGGGTATCTCGCGCATTGGCGATCTGATCGATCTGGGCTGTACGCACGAAGTCATTACCAAGACCGGCGCGTGGTTCTCATATAAAGAGCAAAGACTGGGTCAGGGACGGGAAAAGGCGAAAGAGTTTTTGGAAGCCAATCCTGAAACGATGCAGACGATCGAGACCGAGCTGAGAAACAAGCTCGCTATTCCGCAGCATATGGCCGAACAGGCCAAGAAAGATGCGGAAGCCTCTAAGGTAGAAGGTAAAGCGAAAGGCCGCAGCAAGGCCTCGGGCGAGGGACGCGAGTAATTTCGGTTTTAAAATTTCTGCTTATCCTCCATCATAGAGCCTGGCGCAAAAATGGTACACCACGGCGCACGATGCGCCGTGGCTCCCCTTTTTTTCTGTTCGGAGCGAGCTCATGGGTCTCACGGTATTTTATGTACCCCGCACAAAACTAAATTCTGCAGCCTTGTGGGATCTTCTGCGTACCTGGCAAAAGACTTCGCACATTGCCTGGGAAAAGATACGGGTGACCCCGGACTTCTACGAAGCTCAGAGTCTCAAGCGCGATGAGATGGGGGCCATGCTCGATATGGTGCGTCTGAAGCAGGTCGATCGCGTCGTCTATAGCGCGCTTGAGACCGGGCAAGCCGACAATCTCGACTGGCTCGCCTTTGTCTACAGCCTCAGACGCAATGAAGTCCCTATCGAAAGCCTTGATGGTGGCATGATTCAGCTTGAGAAAAGGCTTGAAGCCCTGACTCAGAGCTTTACCCAGCTCGATAACAAAGGTCAAAAGCAAGCTGCTAAACTCAAGCAGAGCCTTTAACCCTCTTCCACCTTCCGCGGCTCTTCTTTCCTTCTGCTCTTCCTCTACAGGCCTTTTGCCGATCTGCCAAAACTCGTAAGTCAAAAACTTTAGTTTTGGTAAATTGTATTGGCCGCCTGTCCAGTTAATGCTTGAGTAAGAACAACCAAGTTTCCTCCCCAAAAAAGAAGGATTCGAAGATGCTGCGAATTTCACAGACGGTCTTTGTGGGCTTTTGTCTATTAAGTAGCGTAGCACGCGCTGATTTCATGCCTGCAAACAACCTGCATCTTGAAGATGGTTTGCTCCGCGGTCAGAATTTGACCGAAAAAGATTTCAACGAAGTCATCGACGAAGCAGAAGCGATCTACATTCCTTTGATCAAATCAGCTCAGGGTGGAACTCTGAAGGTGAACCGTCTGTGGACCAACACGACGGTCAACGCCAGTGCTATTCAGTACGGCGCCAGCTGGCAGGTGAACATGTACGGTGGCCTGGCTCGCCGTCCTGAAATCACTCGCGATGGTTTCGCGATCGTTCTCTGTCACGAAATCGGTCACCACCTCGGCGGTTATCCCTTCTCGTCTGATTGGGCTGCCGACGAAGGCCAGTCCGATTATTTCGCCACTCTCTCGTGCGGTCGCCTCCTCTGGCAGAGCGAACTTGAAAAGAATGCAACGTTCCGCACGACGATCGAAAAAATGCCAAAAGCTAAGTGCGATGCCGTCTTCACCGATGAAGATGACCAAAACTTATGCTACCGCCTGATGATGGCCGGCAAATCAACCGCAGACCTTCTCTCGGCTCTCGGTGGAACCAAGGCTGCTTGGAACACTCCTGATACTAAAGTCGTAAAAGCGACTGATCATCAGCATCCAGCTGGTCAGTGCCGCCTGGATACCTACTCGGCCGGCGCTCTCTGTACGGTCACCTTCGATGAGAACGTCATTCCTGGCAAGACCTTGGGCTCCAAGCGCAACAGTGCTGACGCTGAGCGTGAATCGGCTAAAGTTACTTGCACAACGTTCGAAGATTTCGAAGTTGGTACCCGTCCTCTCTGCTGGTTCAAGCCAGCTCTCTGAGAACTTCTGAACAGACGCTTTAAATAAAGAGAGCGGATGGCACCTAGGTGACCATCCGCTCATTCTTTTGAGCGAAGAGTGAAACGAGACAGGTTTTAAAGATTTTGGGATTTGAGCGGTGTTCGGAGGCGAAGACCACCGGTCAGTCGTTGAAAGGACCAGCGATCGCGGCCCTTGGGGATTTTTCCCTCCGACCAATAGAGGCTGTAATAGATCGCTACCTCTTGGACGCTTTTACTATCCACCAAGGACTGACAATTCTGAGGAATCTTTCCATTCGCTCCAAACCACTCGAGGTTTAGTTCGACGATATTGATCGGACTATCCCAGACATGTTTTGCGGGCATGCGTCCTGCGAAATGAAAGCACACCTTGCGGCGATGGTCATCGCCACTGGCCGTTTGACACCGGACCCAGGCATCCCTTTCACTTTGAGGAATTAATTGGCGATCAGTCTCCCAGCGCTCATCTCGCAGGATGAGCTGGCGCTTCGCCCCAAAGTTGAGAGCTTGGAGAGCTGTGTCGGGAGATGTGCAGAGGCCATCGAGAGATGGTAAAGCTGAAAACGCCTCCTGCAGATCATGTTGAAACTGCTGAACCTCATCGAGGGCAGGCG